>CAZUQS010000063.1:0-7633 GCA_964622615.1 uncultured Candidatus Izemoplasmatales bacterium
TCTCGAAAGAAGTTGCAATAATTATTGATTCCGTTAACAAAGAATATTCATATTTAATGATTTGAGTCTATAAAACAGTTTAGATTGAGTTTCACTAAAGTGGTTTGTATTATGATTTCTAAGGAGGTAGCATTTATGGGAGATATTAGTAATTCAATTAAAAAAACAGATAGTGATGAAAAGATATCTGGGAGTGCAATATATGTAGCGGATATTAAGATGGATGGTATGTTACATGCCATTACATTAAGAAGCACAATTTGTCACGGCGAAATTAAGACGATAACATTTCCTGACATTCCAGAAGGATATCATATTGTTTCTGCAAAAGATGTTCCAGGCAGGAATGTCGTTAAAATAATCTTTGATGATCAACCGGTATTTACCGAAAAAGATATCACTTATTTAGAAGAACCAATTCTTTTAGTGATTGGGCCTGATAAGGAAGTTGTTCAAGACATTTTAAATCAAATAGTTGTTGAATATATAGAAAAAGACCCAGTATTTGATTGGGTCAATTCTGCAGTCAATTATCATTTTGATAAGGGTTCTGGTATAAAAGCGTTCGAACATGCACATAAAGTGATCGCATTTGACTATGAAACTGGTTATCAAGAACAAGCATATATCGAACCGCAAGGATTCCTAGGATATATGGACGGTGAAAAGGTTACATTGATTGGTTCTATCCAGTGCCCATATTATGTTAAAAACGCTGTTATAGACGCATTAGGGACTGATCCAGACAATGTTAGAGTGATTCAGCCATCTATAGGTGGTGCATTTGGTGGCAAGGAAGAATTTCCATCATTAATGGCATGCCAATTAGCGGTAGCTGTTCAAAAAATCGGACAACCAATTCAACTTTTGTATGAAAGAGAAGAAGATATGTTAGTTACAACAAAACGGCATCCTTCTAAAATTCATTTTGAAGCTGCAATGTCTGAACACAATGAAATTTTAGGTTTTAAAACATATTGTGCAATAGATGCAGGTGCTAATATTGGATTGAGTGGTGTTGTATTAGCAAGAGCACTCATTGCATGCACAGGTGCTTATACAATAAATAATTTGGATGTGTCTGGAGATGTATTTATTACAAATACCGTTCCGAACGGTGCATTTAGAGGATTTGGTGCTCCGCAGATGTATTTTGCTATTGAAATGTTTATGGAACATATTGCGTTAGAATTAGATTTAGATCCATTAGAATTTCGAATGAATAACCTTGCCAAACAAGGAGATAACACCTCTACAAATGGTACCTTTAGAGATCCAATCATCATGGATGAAATGATCATAAAAGCAATGGAGATTTCTGATTATAAAAACAAACGCAAATTGTATGATGATACAAACTCATACAAAGGAATCGGTATGAGCTTTTTCTTCCACGGTTGTGGATTCACAGGCTCAGGGGAAGCAACTCATATCAAAGCAAAAGTGAAATTACGTAAAGAAAAAACAGGTAAAGTACAAATTTTAGTTGCAGCTGTTGATATGGGTCAAGGAATTCGTACAACACTTCGAAAAGTTGTGTCTCATATTCTAGAGATTCCTATTGACGATGTTATCTTTAATTTTCCCGATACAGATCTTGTACCAGATTCAGGTCCAACTGTTGCATCGAGAACAATAATGATTGTTGGAGGATTAATTGCTAGAGCGACAAGAGAAATGAAAGAACGCTGGATGGAAACAGAATTTACTGTAGAAAAACAATATGTACAACCAGATTATATAAAATACGATGAAGCAACCTTCCAAGGCGATGCTTATCCAGCATACTCTTGGGGGATAAACATTGTAGAAGTGGAAGTAGATAAATATACATATCAAGTGAAACTACAACACACATGGTCGGTTTATGATGTTGGTAAAGCAATTGATGAACGTATCGTAATCGGACAAGCTGATGGTGGGTTAACGCAAGGAATCGCATATGGTTACCTTGAAGTCATGACACATGAGTTGGGTAAAATCAAACAAAAGAATATGACAGATTATATTATTCCTACTGCTATGGATACCAATAAAATGGACACTGTAATTTATGAAAACCCATATGCATTTGGTCCTTATGGAGCCAAGGGAGTTGGAGAGCTTACGCTAGTCGGAGGTGCACCAGCAGTAGCATATGCAATTGAACAAGCAATCAAGCGAAAAGTATTTAAAATTCCAGCAACACCGGAATATTTAATGGAGTTGGTGAAAAATGACAGAAATTAAATTTAGGTTAAATGGAGTTCCAGTAACAATGGAATCTGATCCGAATAGAAGATTATTAGATGTATTACGTGAAGATTTTGAAATGACAGGAGTCAAAGAAGGTTGTGGCGAGGGAGAATGTGGAGCTTGCGCAGTCTTATTGGATCATGAAATCGTCAATTCTTGTTCGGTACCACTTGCGAACTGTATCAATAAGGATATTGTTACAATAGAAGGCTTTGCAAAAACCAGTCGTTATAAAGTGATTAAGAACGCATTCGAAGAAGAAGGCGCTGTTCAATGTGGATTTTGCACACCAGGAATGATGATTGCTAGTGAAAGCTTATTGAACAAAAATCCGAATCCAAGTGACCAGGAAATTAAAATTGGGCTTTCTGGGAATCTATGTAGATGTACTGGATATGCTATGATTATAAAAGCAATACAAAAAGCTTCCAAAGATGGTGATGGCTTATGGTAAAAACTGTGATACCTTCATCGTTGATAGAAGCATTAGAATATCTATCAAACGAACAATATCGGTTTGTTGCTGGTGGTACGGATATGTTGATTCAATATCACAATCGTTCACTGCTACCAATAGCGTTTAAAGACAATATAATGTATATTGCTCATATTCCGGAACTACTATCCGTTACGGAAGATGATGAAAACATCTATATTGGTGCTTGTGAACCGTTAGAAGCACTATTAAAAAATGATCTTGTTCCACAACTACTAAAAGATACCATTTTAGAAATGGCATCCCCAGCAATAAGACATACCGGAACCTTAGGTGGTAATGTTGGGAATGCGTCTCCAGCAGGAGATTCTTTGGTACCAATGTATCTATTAAATACATTGATTGAAGTTCGTTCAAAACACAGTACAAGAAGATTAAGGATTCAAGATTTTATTCAAGGTGTTCGTAAAATTGATTTGCACCCAGATGAAATCATTAGTAGAATAATTATTAACAAGTTAGAGTTTACGAAAGCTTCATTTGTTAAAGTTGGCCCACGTCTAAGCGATGCAATTTCAAAAGTATCATTTGCAGGAGCAATAACCCTTGTAAATGGAGTTGTTGATGACTTGCGCTTTGCATTTGGCGCTGTAAATATCACCGTTGTTAGAAGACCTGATATTGAATGTTTATATATCAATAAATCACTAGAAGAATTAAAAGCAAGTATAGATGAGATTATCGAAAAATATAAACCATATATTAAACCAATTGATGATCAAAGATCAAATAAAGAATATCGTACGACTGTTTCAATAAATTTATTGCGGGGATTTATCGAAGAGCTATAGGGGGGATAATTTGAATCGTGAGTTGATAAAGCAAGCAAGAGGAGAAGTGCCAGCGGATTTGGTATTAAAGAACTGCAAAGTTATTAATGTGTTTACCAAAACCATTGAAGTAGAAGATATTGCAATTAGCAATGGAATCATACTTGGCACAGGAACGTATATAGGAAAACAAGAAATTGACTTCAGTAATTTCTTTGTTTCGCCTGGATTTATGGATGGACATTGCCACATTGAATCTTCTATGGTAACTCCAAGTGAATATGCCAAATTAGTAATGCCTGCGGGAACAACTTCCGTTATTGCTGATTGTCATGAAATCGCTAATGTATGTGGTAAATCTGGAGTAAAATTCATGTTAGAATCCGCAAAAGAATCACCATTGGATGTATTTATGATGATTCCATCATGTGTTCCGGCTACCGAATTTGAAACGTCTGGAGCAATCCTAGATGCAAACGATATTGATGAATTGAAAGAACTCGACAATATCATTGGTTTGGGTGAGATGATGAATTATCCAGGAGTCATTGAAGGCAATACTTCTATTCACGATAAATTGGATTTGTTTCCTGAGAAACCAATTGATGGACACGCACCAACTGTATTTGGGAATGATCTCAATGCATATATTCTTTCTGGAGTTATGACCGATCATGAATGTACAAGTCATTTGGAATTAATGGATAAAGTAAAACGAGGAATGTATATCCATTTACGAGAAGGTTCTCAAACTAAAAATGTTTTGGATCTATTACCTGGCGTTAAAGAAGCATATATAAACAGATTGTTGTTCTGTACCGATGATATACATCCAAGTGATATTTTGAAGGATGGTCATATCAATCATAATATTAATTTAGCGATAGAGCATGGAGTCAATCCAGTATCTGCAATTCAAATGGCGACGATTAATATTGCGACTTGTTATAATTTAAAACATTATGGAGCAATCGCTCCTGGTTATTACGCAGACTTGGTTGTGTTTGAAGATATCAATCATATCGTACCAAAGTATGTGTATAAAAAGGGAACACTCGTTGCACAAGATTTAAAACCGTTATTTGAGTCAATACCACTTATTGATAATGCCGTTTTAAATACAGTACACTTTGATATCAATCAGTTTTCATTTCAATATCACTTAAAATTTGAAATGGTAAATGTGATTCAATTAGTAAAGAATAATGTAGTAACCCACAAAATTGTAGAAGAAGTCAATTTGAAAGATGGCGATGTTGTACTTTCCAATGAGAGAGATTTATTAAAACTCTTTATTATTGAACGACATCACAATACTGGTAATATTGGTAGAGCTCTTCTCTCAGGCTATGGTATGAAGAATGCAGCAATTGCTCTTAGTATTGCACATGATTCTCATAATATTGTCTTAGTATCCGATAACGAAAGAGATTCTCTTATTGCATTAAAACAAATCCAAGACATGACCGGAGGAATTGTTTTAGTATCAAAGGGAAAAATTATAGATTCTCTTCCATTAGAAGTTGGCGGAATCATGACCAATGCATCTGCACTTGTTGTGAAGGGAAAATTGGAACACATGGATACAGAAGCAAGAAAACTAGGCGTTCTAAAAGAGATTGATGATCCGTTTTTATCGCTTGCATTCTTGTCTTTACCTGTTATTCCAGATTTAAAATGTACAGATAAAGGGTTATTTGATGTTCGTAAGTTTAAAATCATTTCATTAGAGGCGGGTGAAGATTCATGAAAAATGTAAAGTATTTCGAATGTACACTCTGTCATCAAACATTCGATAAAAAGTTAGAACTTATGACCTGTCCAAGCTGTGGAGAAAAAGGTATACTTGAAATTGTTTTTGATTATGATAAAATCAAAAGAGAAGTTGATAGAAGTTATTTTATGAATAATAACGATTATTCTATATGGCGTTATTTGCCTTTCTTAACTGTTGATGCTGCATATATTGGCAACCCATTGAAAGTGGGATTCACACCGCTTTATAAATCAAAAAAATTAGCAGAAAGATATTATACAGAACATCTCTATTTTAAAGATGATGGATGCAATCCAACCCAATCTTTGAAAGATAGAGCGTCGGTTATCGCTTGTGTCAAAGCAAAGGAACTTGGATATGATACCATTTCATGTTCGTCTACTGGAAATGCTGCTTCAAGTTTAGCTGGTAACGCTGCGAAACTCGATTTAAAAACAGTAATTTTCGTTCCTGAAAGAGCACCAATTGGTAAACTAATTCAATTAAAAATGTTTGGAGCGGACCTAATAAAAGTAAAGGGGGATTACAAGTCTACTTTTCAATTATCTAGGGATGCTATTAACCACTATAAGTGGTATAATAGAAACGCTGCAATTAATCCACACCTCATTGAAGGGAAAAAGACAGTTGCACTGGAAATCGCTGAACAAATGGATTTTAAACCAACAGACTGGGTAGTTGTTTCTGTAGGTGATGGATGTACCATTGGCGGAGTATATAAAGGATTTTACGATTTATACAATGTAGGCTTGATTTCAGAAATTCCTAAAATAATGGGAGTTCAAAGTGAAGGGTGCTCGCCTTTTTATGACGCATTTCGTAACCGGACAGAACTTCAAGAAGCAGAAGAAAATACCATTGCAGATAGTATAGCTGTTGGTATTCCAAGAAATCCAGTTAAAGGAATGAACGCAGTTATAAAATCAAATGGAGCTTTTGTAAAAGTGTCTGATGAGAAAATCTTGGAAGCAATGAAACTTTTAGCGAGTCAAGAAGGTATTTTTGCTGAGCCAGCTGCCGCAGCTTCTTTGGCAGGATATATTCATGCACGTGAACAGTATATTATTCGAAAAGACGAATCTGTTACCGTGATTATCACAGGCAATGGATTAAAAGATCAAAAAACAGCATTAAACTTGATTACAGATTGGGTGGAACTAGAACCCGATTTAAAACAACTAATAAATCACATAGAAAATGAAGGAGAAAAGAAATGAGTAAAATACCATTTGGGCCAACTTACGATGAAATGTTACATCCTAATACGGTTGAGCCAAAAACAAGAGAAAGAGCATTACAAGCAAAATCAGATGAGTTGAATCCACTTAATTTGTTTAACATTACTTGGAGGAATGATGAAAATGAAGTAAACAAAATAGTATTACCAAAAGAATTAACAGGAGTGGATTGTAATATAGTAGTATTACTAGGAAAATATTTCCCTTCAGGTTCTCACAAAGTAGGTCCAGCATATTCTACATTAATTGAAGGTTGTGTTGATCAAACCATTTTACCTGGAAAACATACGATTTTAGGACCATCTACTGGTAACTTCGGAATTGGAGTGTCTTATATTTGTAATCTAATGAAGTATGATTCAATTGTAATTATGCCTGATAATATGAGTAAAGAACGCTATGAAAGAATCAAACGCTATGGCGCTAAATTAGATTTAACTCCGGGAACAGAATCGGATGTAATCTTAACCTTAGAACGTACGTTTGAACTTAAGAAAGATCCAAAGAATAGAGCATTAGCTCAATTTGAGTTATTACCAAACTATCGTTTTCATAGACACGTTACAGGACATTCATGTATTGAAGCTGTAAAGGGAATTGGGAATGGTAGAATTGCATGTTTCACGTCTGCTCTAGGATCTGCTGGAACATTAGCTGCTGGAGATCAAATTAAATCTTTTTTCCCAGAAGCAAAACTAGTTGCTCTAGAACCTTATGAGTGTTCAACATTAACAAACGGAGGTAGAGGACAACATCGCATCGAAGGTATTGGTGATAAAATGTGTACATTGATTCACAATGTATTGAACACCGACTTTGTTGTTTTAGTAAAAGATGATGATTCCGTTAAAGGATTAAAAGTAATCTATGATGGTATTGATATTTTAGTTGAAAATGGTATCGAACGAAAACAAGCGGAAGCGATGAAAGAATTATTTGGAGTTTCTGGTATTTGTAATATCATTGGAGCAATTAAAATGGCTAAGTATTTGAAACTAGGTCCAAATGATAATGTTGTAACCATCGCGACAGATGGATTTGATCGTTATGATTCTGTTATCGAAGATCTGGATAGAAGATATTTGGATACCGAAGATTTTGTTCTTAGAAGATGGTT
>CAZUQS010000064.1:0-7574 GCA_964622615.1 uncultured Candidatus Izemoplasmatales bacterium
ATTGATCTAATAATCTGTGATCATAAGATTTCAATCTAATTCTAATAACTTGATTCGTAGCCATTTAAGCTCCTCCTTTGCATATAATTTAGCTTATATACTGGCTCATTGAAAATTCCCTAACATCACAGTATCGCCATCATAACAACGGCTATGTGTGTGTCAGCAACCTCTCAAATCTCTGCCTTCCTATTTACATAGGCTTTAATATGATATCAAATTTATAATTATAATGCAAGGATTTTTTTCCTGTTTTTCTGTTTTTATCCTTATATAATAGAAAAATCATCAATTTTGATTAAAATCGATGATTATTCCCATTATATTTTTATTAAAATCTTTTTTATTTGTATCCGAATAATCCACCATAACAATCGGCAAGTAGTCTAAAAGGTCTTCAAACGAATCGTAATCCAACAAATAGTTGTTAAAATCATTTGCCCTTACAATTAATGACCAACTCGTGATTGCTTTTAATATTCCTGGCCCATTCATTTGCATGGTCGCTACTGCTTGCATTACTCTAAGATTGTCTGTTATACCTAATTCTTCTATAGCGTCAGCCTCAGTTTGAATATAACCTAATATATATTCGAAGTCATCTGAATCTGACCAATTCGATCGGACTGTAGAATCATATTGAAATACATCCATAGCGGAATCATCAAACTTTGAAATGATGATAACTTTTGAAATACTACCATTTCCTGTTACATTCCCATAGGTTAAGTTAGATAAATCGTCAACCTGTTGTGCGTAGTCTAACAATCCATATGTTTCAAGCATATTTAGAAAAATGTTGTAATCATCTAAGCTAGAATACTCCAGCCCACTAATGTGTTGGAAGTCTAGGATTAAGAATTCTCCTACATTACTTTGCAGAAATTCTATAATCTGTTCTGCAATCGGCTCGAAGTCACCTGATAAGTAATTATGCTTTGTATACCAGATTTCATCTTCATAAGTAAGTCTGATATCTAAATACCTCACACCACTATTTAGAAGTTCCTCAGCGGAGCTTATTTGGGTAATAGATTGTTTTACAATGAACCCTTTGATTAACTTACCGGTGAATCCTTTCATAATACCGTTCGTTTCATAAGGATCCAGGGTGCTAAATAGATTTATTTCATTGGAAAACGAGTCGTGTGCTCCAAGCATTGCAACATCTACTACTCTTTGCTCATTGCTTAATGTTTCGCTCATCCAATTACTATAGTTGGTTTCGTTCGCTTGATGATTAAGTATAATAATTGGTGTGTTTAAAATCAAAACAAGAGTGAGTATAGAAATAAAAAAAATAAGCACACTTCGCAAAATTCTTTTTCTAATTGATTTCTTCACTGTTTCCATCCTCCCAAAAATCTGTAATCATTTTGTTTAATTCTTCTACATCGTTACATACCTCTAGGTGATTCCACGCTTGAGGATATAGTTTCAAGTATTTTCTAGTTGTAAAACGATCATCAAATAATATAGCTACTCCCCGGTCGGTTTCCGTGCGTATTACACGACCTACTGCCTGGATAACCTTATTTAACCCTGGATAAGTATATGCAAAATCAAATCCATTATTGAATGTCATATCATAATGTGATCGTAAAACATTGTTAAATGGGCTTAATGCAGGTAACCCCACCCCAACAACAATAACACCGCTTAATTGTTCTCCAATCAAATCAATCGATTCCCCAAAAATTCCTCCCATTACAAACATAAATACTTGAGTTGTTTCCGATTTTTCTCGAAAGAGATTCATCATATCATTTCTTTCACTGGTAAACATCTCTCTCCTTTGTGTGATAAAACTAACATTTTCAATCTCTTCTGTTAATCGTTGCTTCACTAAATTCAAGTACACATAACTTGGAAAGAACAAAATGTAATTGCCTTTTTTAGAAGTCACTAAAGACTTTGTTACATCAATAATTTTATCGATAGAATTTTCTCTGTCTTTATATCGGGTTGATATATCATCCACAGCAAACAATAAAAGATTACTTTGCTTGAACGATGAAACAAATGAGATATCGTCTCCTTGATTATTTGTTAATAACGTTTTGTAATAGAAAATTGGATCCAAAGTTGCACTGAAAAATGTACACCCTTCCGTATGCAATTCTATAGTGTCATTGATAAATTTTGAAGCATTTAAACATTTAATTGAAATCATAACATCGTCTTCTACATTTTCAATAAGATACACGAATTCTTCATTATAGTATTCGCTAATTTTTATAAAACGATTCACATTAAAATAGAATTCTCTTAATGCTCTCTTATCAAATTTCACCTTATCATCGGCAAATATCTGATCTAGTTTCATCAATAATTTACGTAAAACTTTTAGCAAATATGGATTGATTTCTTCTTTCTTGATAAAGTCTACTTCTGTTAATTCCAAACTTGCTTCTGCAAATATATCCAAAACTTGATTTAATTCAAATGATGGATTAGGTTTTAAATATTTTGATGTTTCTTTCACTCTTAAGAAATCCTCACTAATCAAACTCGCAGAGAACATTCCTCGACTTCTAGAAACAAGATTATGTGCCTCATCACAAAGTATAATAGGACTATATGTTGTATCGTCAAAATATCGAATCAGATGAACTAGCGGGTCAAACACATAGTTATAATCACAGACAATAATATCAGAATAATTAGACGTATCTAAGGACAGTTCGAATGGACACACGGTATGTTTTCTACCATATTTTCGAAACACTTCCGGAGTAATAATTGTTTCATTTTGGAATATATTCGAAATTGCTTTATAAACGCGCTTGTAATAACCCTTGGCGTACTTGCATACTTCCGGATCACAGTCTCGTTCCTTTAAAAAACACATTGAGTCTTTTGCAGTAATTTCACAGGTTTTGGCAACCAAACCTTTTTCTTCTAGCAATTTAACGGTATCAATAACAACCTTTTTACCATCATTCTTAGCGGTCAAATAAAAGACTTTTTGTCGCGGTTGGTTGATTGCTTTTAAAGAAGAAAACAAAGCAGCTACTGTTTTACCTATGCCAGTTGGTGCCTCTGCATAAAGAAGACCTTTTCGTAAAACATTTTTGTATATATAAGCCATCATTTCTCGTTGGTTTAGTCGATAACTCTCGAACGGAAAATTTAATCCTTCAATAGATTTTAATCGGCTTTCTTCATGGTTATTTAAAATGCTCAACCAATCAATATATTTCTGTATTGTTTGGTTAAAATATTTTTCCAATTGCTTTTTCGTATAATGCTTCTCAATTTGTAAAACTTGTCGTTCGTCTACGCTAATATATGTCAGCAAAACATCTATGCTTCTTAAATTGTTATCAGTCAAATACATATATGCATATAGTTTTGCCTGCGCCAAATGACTTGGATATGTTTTTTCATCTAGCATCTCAAGTGGTGAACGCGTAGATTTGATTTCTTCGATAAAAAGTGTGTCATTTCGAATGACTACTCCATCGATTCTCCCACGTATGAGTAGTTCGATTTCCGCACTGAAAAAAGTTGTTGAACACGCAACTTCTTTTTGATCAATCTCCAAATATTGTTTTTGCCAATAGTCATGAATTTCTTGCCCTTCAATAGCTCTTGTTTGTAAAACTCTATCATTCGTAATGCTTCTGCTACCAAATATAAATTCCGCTATATCTTTGACACTGGCGCTCTCTTTTTTCATATATTCACCTATAAATATTATACCTTATAAAACAGAAAAAAATGCGATAGAATCGCATTTTTCAATCCTTAAATTTGATTCTAAATGGTAGTAATGGTAACTCGTTTGTTGTATAAATATCACAGAATGGAAAACTCTTATAGGCATAACGAATTTCTTTTATGTCCGAAACATCCTTGATCATAATTCTTCCATTCATAATTTCAATGTTTTTAGCTACAATAAAATCAACTCCATTTTTAGTATATGTAAAACCTAAGTTTTGTCTGGAGTGTGATGTTAAGTTCAAGTAATTATTTTTTGTATGAATCACAATACCGTCGTGTTGTTTTTGATAAGAATAATAGGTTGGAGATATACTGTTTTTCCCGATACTATAAAACTTTTCTAAAACAACATTAGCAATTCGTCTTGACAATATTAATTTTTCTTTTGGAATATCAGTGTCTTCATCTCCTAAATCAACAGCTGAAACAACAAATATTTTTCTACTTTCATCCATCACAGAGCCTTGAGCATAGCGAATTTGATTGATGTTTTCTTCTTCAATATTTGGGTAACTATATCCTGCTATTTGGGTGATAATAACCGGTAACTCAGAATCTTTAAATGTCATTCTAAAAGACTTAATAATTCGAATTAATGCAATGTCAAATAAATGATAATGTTCATAATCATTCTCACCTTGGTAAAATATTACCATTTTGAAGGAAAACGGAACCACTTGCTTTATTAGTTGTTCGTACATCAAGTTGACATGTAAGGCCTTGCTCTCACTTTCTGGAAGAGATTGAATGTATTCGCTAATGTTTAAATGGGTTGATGAGTCTTGCACACTCATCCACGAAAAGATGGTAGTTGCATGATAATCGACAACAATAATTCCAATTGGCACGTGAATTCTTTCACTTATGTGTTTTGCTGTCAAGTAACTTAAAGCGCTAATGTTTTCTAGGTTTGCTTTCCCACATACATTCCAAGTGACTTCATTCGAGAATTCTAAATTCTCATCCAAACCTTCTCTAAGATTTATAAACCGAACGTTGAAATTCTCCATATCATCTTCATAATAGGAATCCTTTAAGGACATACTCACGTTTTTACTACCAGCAATAAAAAACACTTCACCAATCAAGCAGTTATATACAGTCTCTATTTGTTTCTTTGTATATACTTTAAACGAAAATCCTTTTTCTTGAAGTCCTTCGGGATGCAATTCAACTAAAAATTCTTTGGACTTCGTCCGAAAAGTAGTCTCTTGATTCAAAAAACTAATCGTAATTTCAATGCCTTTTTTGCAGGTACCAAAAATACGTATTGGTTTGTTTGATTGAAATACCATATTATCCTTAAAAATAGGTGCTAAATTAAATTGTTTTTTCATTAAGCAGTGCCCCCCAAGTAAACGAAAACTGTTCCTATTATAACAAAGTCATAATTACTTGTAAACGGAAACCCAGGAAATATTATTAAAAAAATATGCTTGGGTGTATATTTAAGTATTTGAAAAAAAATATGCCCTTTTTGAGGGCATATCATATTGCTAATCAATTATTTTTTTCTTCCATTTTTTACCTTTTTTCGTTAAATAGTGATCCTTTGCAAACTCTATTGTATCTGTAATTGTATCTCGCAAATCTCTTGTTTTAAATCCTAATTCATTCTTTGCTTTTTCATTTGAAAATAAATGGTTCGATCTTAAAATCATAATACTATAGTGAGTAAACAACGGTTTTTGTTTCATCAACTTATAATATAGTTCCGCAAAAAAACTCATTGCGAATATGAATGAATACCACAATTTTGTTTTGACTTTTCTTCGACCAGTAATATCAGATATCATATCTAATAAATTCTTCACTGTAATATCACTTCCTGTTAGAAGGTATATTTCTTTGTCTTTTCCAATTTCAGCGGCGGAAATAATTCCCAAAGCTAAATCTCTTACGTCAACAAAATTGTAACTACCATTTATGTAAGCTGTTAATCTTCCCATCATATAATCCACAAATAATTGACCCGTGTTTGATAGTTGATAATCATGTGGTCCTAACACTCCAGAAGGACAAACCAAAATTGTTTCGAGATTCTTGTTTTCTTGATTCAACACAAGGTTCGAAGCAATTGCTTTTGATTTTGCGTAGTGTCCTTTTACATGCGTTGGATCAAACTCTTTTGGTTCTTTCATTATCGTGCCCTTTGGCTCTTCTTTGAATGCATGCACACTTGAAGTATATACCAATCTTTTAATGTTGTTTTCTTGACACACTTTTACAATGTTGGACACTCCTCCAACATTTACTTTATATAATATTTTCTTCTTACCGGTTCCAATGTCCACAATACCTGCTAAATGAAATACTACATCGTAGTCTTTGATGTGTTCCTTTAAAAAATCGTAATCTAATATATTACCAAATAACACTTCCGAATAAGGTTCAATCATATCCACATTATCCTTTGGTAATACTAAAGAAGTAATGTTATGACCTTGATTATATAACTCTCTAACAAGCACGTTACCTACATGCCCTGTCGCTCCCGTTACAAAACACTTCATAATATCCCTTCTTTCAAACTCATTATATACCTAGCTAATTCAAAAGTAAACTGATGTTTATTATATAAAGTCAATACTCAAAAAAACATCACAAAAAAAGACTAGATAACTAGTCTATATGTTTTCTTCTGATATGCGTAAAACGTTAACTTGTCTATTGGAAGAAGCCCCTCCATCAATCATTATTTTCTTATTGTTATATATAATATTATTTTGCTTATTTATGTAATGATTTGGGGTGTGCCCAAATATGATTTTTTTAGAAAAGTCCTCTGGTACTTCATAATCATAACCGCGTTCCCACACCGCATACCGCTTGGTCGTGTTGCGCCAATCGTCAATAGAGAAATCTATGAACCCATGAACTATCACGTAATGTGGAAATTCAAGATAGATTGGAAGAGTTCTCAACCACTGCAAAAACACTGGATATTTTTGGTTGAGATTATTTCCAATCATCAAAATAGTTTCTCTTTTTATGATAACTTTATTCTTAGGATCAGCACCGAGTTTCAATGTCTCCTTAAAGCCATTCTTGTCACAATTCCATTGTACTTTAGTGATATCAAAAGTATCACTTACAACATCCAATAGAAACTCATCATGATTTCCTAAGACACCTAATACTCTTCCCTTAATAATTAGCGGTTCAAGGAATCTAATAACATCGTTTCCTTGTTTTCCTCTATCCAATACATCTCCAGCAATAAGTAAAATATGATTTTTGTTTTCTGTATCAAAATTGGATTTTGACAAGGCGTTTATCAACAAATCATAATGCGAATGAATATCACTTAATATAAAATACTCTTTCACTCAATCACTCCTTTAGACATAAAAATAATTTTTTATAAAAAAAGTTGAGAATTTCTCAACTTATTTACATGCTAATTCATATATTTTCTTTGAATCTTCCATAGTTAATTCTTTGAAATGTCCAAATTTATCTCCTTGATTGATATGTAATTTTTCAATCAATTTATCAATATCTTCTTTTTTCGCACCAAGATCTTCAAAACTGGTTGGCATACCTATTTCTTTATAGAAAGCTTCCAAAGCATTGATTCCAGCTAATGCAACTTTCAATGGTTTTTTTGGTTTATCTTTTATTCCAAATGCTCTAACCGCCAAACGACGATATCGTTGGACATCTTCATTGACAGTATATCTCATAAATGCAGGGAACATAACCGCCAATCCCGCACCATGAGTTGCATCATAAAGCGCACTTAATTCATGTTCCAACATATGTGTCGCCCAGTCTTCTTGTCTGCCTACACCAAGTGAACCGTTATGTGCTATTGTTCCCGCCCAACAAATGGTTGCTCTCGC
>CAZUQS010000065.1:0-7570 GCA_964622615.1 uncultured Candidatus Izemoplasmatales bacterium
GGTACATGATAAAGACATTCGGAAATTTAGATCGTTGTTAGTAATTGAAGAAAAAGAATTTAAAGATTTTGTTGATATTGATGCTGAAAACTTTTATGGTCAATTAGTCAAAAATCCAGATTTAGATATTCACACAGCGCAAACAAGTACTGGTTATCTAGTAGAAATGTATAATGAAATGCATCAAGCTGGATACGAAGAATTAATTATCATAACAATTGCAAGAGAACTTAGTGGAACTTATCAAAATGCTGTTTTAGCAGCGAATATGGTAGATATTAAAGTTCATGTGTTTGATTCTGTATCATTATCATACGTAGAAGCATTGATGGCAATGACTGCGAAAAAAATGGCTGATGCAGGAAAATCTGTTCAAGAAATATTAAAAGAATTAGAATATATTCGTGATCATAATCATATTTATGTATGTGTTGACACATTAAAATATTTAGTCAAAAATGGTAGATTATCAAATGCTAGTGGATTACTTGGATCACTACTAAAAATCAAACCATTATTAGAAGTGTCCAAAGCAGGTAAAGTAGAAACAATTGAAAAAATTAGAACAACAAAAAAAGCACGAGATGAAATGAAGAGACGTTTCTTATCTGAAATAGAAGGAAAAAACGTTATTCCATTCATTATCTATACAAATAATTTACAGGATATGTTTGAAATCAAAGATGAATTTGAAAACGCAGGATTAGAAGAGGTATTATTGATTCCATTAACGCCAGTTGTTGGCTGCCATGCAGGTCCTGGAACAATGGGGGTAGGATATATTGAACGAAAAAAATAGTAAATTAAGAGAAGCTAGAGCTATCGTAAATGAATTACTAGTTGACTTATTTAATAGAATATTAGCAATTGAAGGGGAAAACCTAAAAGAAAAAAATGTAAAGCTATCTATGAGTGAGATTCATGTATTAGAAGCAATTACAAAGGTGGAACAACCAACAATGACGAATATTGCTAATAAATTAGGAATTACAGTAGGATCTTTGACGGTTTCTGTTAATACGTTATATCAAAAAGGATATGTAAGCCGTGAAAGAGACCCAGAAGATAGACGAAAAGTGGTTGTAGCAGTACTTCCGAAGGCAGAAGAAGTGCTTGAGAAACATAATGATTTTCATAATGAGATGATTAATTCCATTTTCAATGATTTAAAAGTTGAAGAAGATGAATTGCTAATTACATCTCTAAAAAAACTCTCCTCATATTTTAAAAAATAATTTATAGCGTTAAATAAAAAATAGCGGCTCTCCCCGCTATTTTTTATCGATTAAATTAAATTATTTTACTCAACTATGATACATTCAACAGGGCAGTTCACTTCACAAACGCCACAATCTATGCATGCATCAGCATCAATAACATAGATATCGCCCTCAGCAATACAGTCAACTGGACATTCTTCTTTACATGTACCACATGCAATACAAGTATCTAAAATTTTTCTTGGCATAATATTTTTTCCTCCCAATGAGTTATTTTAACAAATATATTTTAACAGTGAATGTCAATTTTGTAAACATCTAAATTATTTTTTTTAAAACAAATAGTAATATTTCTTGAATTATAATAACATGTTTGATAAAATAGTCTATGAAACGTAAAAAGGGAGTGATTTTATGCCAATTTGGGCACAAATAGTTGTACCGATTGTAACACTGTTAATCGGCGGAGTTGTAGGATTTTTCCTATCGAGGAAATATTTTCAAAAATACTTGGAAAAAAATCCACCAATTAATGAAAATATGATTAGAGCTATGATGGGTCAAATGGGTAGAAAACCATCTGAAAAACAAGTTCGTCAAGTGATGCAATCAATGAAACAAGCAAAATAAAAATAGCCAATTATTGGCTATTTTTTTTCTTAAATAATCGAACTAGTTTATCAGGGATAGTAATCTTACTTTCGGTACCATTTCGAATACGTTGAAAGTTTTTTCGATGTCTAACAAAGATTAAGACAGTTGCTAAACCCAATATAATTATAAAGGTTAAATCAAAATCAGGGAATGTACCAACGATATACAGAACCAATCCGACAATGGCAGTTATTAGAGTGGATCCACAAGACGCTACAGAAACGTAGCGAGTTATCAATTGGATGGTTATGAAGAGCGCGACCATGATTAATGCTAATATTGGTGAATATGCTAATAGTAGCCCAAAAGATGTAGCGACGCCTTTTCCGCCTTTAAATTTAAACCAAACGGGAAATATGTGACCAAGAACGGCAGCGAAACCATAAATCAATGGATGAAATAAAATCGAGTTTGCAAATAACACTTCATTTTGAATTAAGAATACGAGTAAACCACCTTTGAGGGTATCTAGAATTAACACACTTGTACCAATAAATTTTCCAAAAACTCGGTAAGCATTTGTTGTTCCTATATTACCACTTCCATACTTTCTGATGTCCTCATGTTTGATTGATCGACCCAATAAATATGAAAAAGGAATTGAACCTATTAAATAAGCTACAATAACTAAAATGTATTTTAACATAGTGTTCCCCCCGATTGAGGAAATTATACCAAAAAAAACTAGAAAAATAAAGAAAAATATTCCAAAATTTGATATAATATTAATAGAATTACTAAGGAGCATGTTTTATGGCTAAAATGAATAACGAATACAACGCAAAATCTTTACAAATCCTTGAAGGCTTAGAGGCAGTTCGAAAACGTCCAGGAATGTACGTTGGCTCAACTGATACTAGAGGCCTTCATCATTTAGTATGGGAAGTCATCGATAACTCGATTGATGAAGTATTAGCAGGATTTGGTAAAACCATAAAAGTAGAAGTTTTTGAAGATAACTCTGTTTGTGTAAGCGATGATGGTAGAGGAATGCCAGTCGATATGCATTCATCTGGAATTACTGGAGTGGAATTGATTTTCACGAAATTACATGCAGGTGGAAAATTTACAGCAAATGGAGCCTATAAAGTGTCGGGAGGCTTGCATGGCGTAGGGGCTTCCGTTGTAAATGCTTTATGTGAATATTTAGAAGTAACCGTATACCGCGATGGTTTAATTTATAAAATGCGTTTTGAAAATGGCGGCAAGAAAGTGAAAGATCTCATTGTAATGGGGGAAACCAAAAAGAATGGAACGGAAGTTCTTTTCAAACCGGATTCCACTGTTTTTTCGACGACTCTGTTTAACTTTCAAACGCTAGAAGAGCGTATTAGAGAAAGTGCATTCTTAGTCAAAGGGTTGAAAATGCAATTGATTGATCATCGTTCAAAACAACGCAAAACATTTGTTTATGAAAATGGAATCAAAGAATATGCAGAATTTTTAAACAAAACCAAAGGTCCGCTGCATAAGCCGGTATATTTTCAAGGGAAAATGAATGGAATTGAAGTGGAAGTTGCTTTTCAGTTCACAAAATCATATTCAGATAATTTAATTTCCTTTGTTAACAATATACGCACGAGAGATGGTGGGTCTCATGAAACGGGATTCAAGTCAGCCTTCACGAAAGTATTCAATGATTATGGGAGAAAAATGAATATCATCAAAGAAAGAGATAATTCATTAGAAGGTACACATGTAAGAGAAGGAATGACTGCGATTTTATCACTTCGAATTCCAGAAAATATATTGCAATTTGAAGGTCAAACTAAGAATAAACTTGGGACTCCTGAAGCAAGACCAACTGTGGAATCTATCGTTTCTGATAAATTGTACATATTCTTGACAGAGAATCCCGCAATTTCAAATAAATTAATTGATAAATCTGTGAAAGCAAGACAAGCATGGGAAGCAGCTCGTAAAGCTAGAGACGATGCTAGACTCGTTAAAAAGATACGCAAGCAAGAAACAGTGCTATCTGGTAAATTAGCTCCAGCAAGCACGAAAAACGCTAAGATCAACGAATTGTTCCTTGTAGAAGGGGATTCCGCAGGAGGATCTGCAAAACAAGGTAGAGATAGAAGATTCCAAGCGATTTTACCGCTTAGAGGAAAAGTAATCAACGCTGAAAAACAAAAAATGGAAGATGTATTAAAGAATGAAGAAATATCAACCATTATCAGTACCATTGGTAGTGGTATTGGTAGTGATTTCAATCTTGCAAAATCCAACTATAATAAAGTAATAATTATGACCGATGCGGATACGGATGGTGCTCATATTCAGGTGCTATTAATCACGTTCTTTTTCCGTTATATGCCAGAGTTAATTGATGCTGGCAAATTATTCATTGCACTACCACCGCTATATAAGATTAGTAGCAGCAAAAAAGAACAGTATGCATGGGACGAAATTCAACGGGAAGCAATCTGTAAAAAAATGAAGAACTATACAATACAACGTTATAAAGGTCTTGGAGAGATGAATTCCATTCAACTTTGGGATACAACCATGGATCCAAGAAAAAGAGCATTGATTCAAGTGAGAATCGATGATTTAGCAGATGCTGAACAACGAATTTCTGTATTAATGGGTGATAAGGTTGAACCACGTAAAGAATGGATTGATAATTTTGTGTCATTTGAAAACGATGATGATTTTGAAATCGGGGTGACAATGAATAATGAGTAAATCCATAAAAAAGAAAATTGATGATTTTGTAGAAAATATCGTCCCAATGAATTTGGAAAAAATTGTTGGAGATCGTTTTGGAAAATATTCCAAATACATAATTCAAGAACGAGCACTTCCAGATGTTAGAGATGGGTTAAAGCCCGTTCAAAGAAGAATTCTATATGCGATGAGTGAACTCGGTATGGGTTCCACAAAACCATATAAAAAATCAGCTAGAATTGTTGGGGATGTTATCGGTAAGTTCCATCCACATGGTGATCAATCTGTTTATGATGCTATGGTAAGAATGAGTCAAGAATGGAAAACCAATAGCTTATTAATAGATATGCACGGTAACAACGGATCTATTGACAACGATCCAGCTGCAGCAATGAGATACACTGAAGCAAGATTATCGGTATATTCGGAAGCATTGCTTAGAGATATCGATAAAAAAACAGTTACCTTCGTTCCAAACTTTGATGACTGTGAATTGGAACCAATTGTTTTACCTGCTAAATTTCCAAACCTGTTAGTAAACGGTTCACAGGGTATGGCAACTGGATATGCTACAAATATACCACCACATAACTTCTCAGAGGTCTTAAAAGCGGTTATCTATAGAACCAAACATCCGGAATCAAATGTGGATGATTTATTGGCGTTCATCAAAGGCCCAGATTTTCCTACTGGTGGTATTGCAGAAGGAAAAGACGAAATTAAAAAAGCATTTATGACTGGAAGGGGTAAAGTCATAATAAAGAGTAAGGTTACCGTACAAGACACTTCTTTAATTATTGAAGAAATCCCATTTGAAGTGAACAAATCAGAATTGGTTCGTAAAATCGATGATATTCGGATTAAGAAAAAAATCGATGGAATTTTAGAAGTAAAAGATATGTCAGACCGTGAAGGTCTAAGTATTGTAGTAACGTTAAAAAAAGAAATATCATCGGATGTTATCTTAGCGTACTTATTTAAAAATACAGATTTAAAAGTATCCTTTAACTATAATATGGTTGCAATCTGTCAACGAAGTCCAAAACTATTATCTTTAGTAGAAATATTGGATGAATTCATACAACATCAAAAAGAGGTCATCCGTAACCGATCAAATTTTGAACTTCGAAAAGCGGAAAAACGCAAACACATTGTTTTAGGGTTCTTAAACATGGTTGATGTGTTGGATGATGTAATCGCTGAAATCAGAAAATCTCTAGGTAAAAGAGATGCGATCAATCGATTATTAGAACGATTTAATTTTACAGAAGTTCAAGCAGATGCAATTGTCTCTTTACAATTGTATCGTTTGTCGACCGCAGATGTTTCAGAGATGAGAAAAGAAGCAGCGGAACTGACAAAACGAATCAATCGTCTGAATCGTATTTTAACCAACGAGAGTGAATTAGAAGCAGTTATCATCAATGAATTAGATGAGATTGCGGCTGCATATCCTGTTGGTAGAAAAACCCAAATTCAAGATGAAGTGGAACGTGTAGAAATTGATGAACAAGAATTGATTGAAAATGAAGAAGTTAAATTTGTGGTATCCAAAGATGGATATATCAAACGTTCTTCGTTGAAGTCGTTCCAAGCAACTCAAACCGAAACTGGATTAAAAGAAAATGATCTTGTGTTGAAACAATGCACTATAAATACAAGAGATCAAATTATTCTATTTACCAGTTATGGAAATTTCATTTTACTTCCTGCATATAAGGTCCCAGACTTGAAATGGCGAGATAACGGTGAGTATATAAGTAATTTTGCTTATTTGGAACCACATGAAAAAGTGATTGATTTTATAGTAGTGAAGAACTTTGATGATTCGAAAGCAGTTTTATTAGCAAATCAAGAAGGTCAAATAAAACAAGTGATGATTGGAGATTTCCAAAAAACTAGAATCAATCGTACTTACAATTGTATGCCAGCAAGTAGAATTAATCCTTTAGTTTCTGTAGATATAAAGGAAGAATATGACCGTGATATTGTGCTTGCGACACAAAATGGTTATGTATTAAAATATGGAATTGAAGAAGTTCCAGTTCAATCTTTAAATGCAAAAGGTGTAAAAGGGATAAATCTTCGTGATGACTTGTTAATCGGAGCGAAATACACCACTCACATCAATAAAGACGAAGTAGTTTTCTTAACGAATCGTGGTGGACTTATTCGAGATTTCTCACAAAATATCGAGACCAGTCATAGACCTGCAAAAGGAAAATTAAGGTTGAAAGCGGTAAAGAGCAATCCTTACAAATTTGTTGGAATGATTTCAGAAAACATCTTCCGCTTAAAAGATTTCTTAACGATTCGAATTATTGGAGAACTTGCTGAAGTCGTTGTTCCTGCACAAGATTTGAAACCAGATCGCTACGAGTATGGAATACCATATATTCCTCAGTCAAAAAAACCGATTGTCTTGTCGGTTGACAAAGATAATTTTTACGAGGCTGACGAGATTCTAAATAAATTAGCAGTAGCTGTTGACGAAGAAGAAGAGATGGTTGATGATAATCAAGACGTGATGTATGAACTAGAACGAATCATATCTGGTTCTAAAACAGTAGAAGAACCAGACAGCGAAGAGGAAGAATCCATACCAGAAGAAGTTGCCGAAGAGGATGAATTCGCAGATTACGATGATGGAGAAGATGACGACTCAGATGAAGATGATGACTCAGATGAAGATGATGATTTAGATGAAGATATGGTTCAACAAACACTATTCTAAACACATGAACAACATATAAATATTTTATAATTTAAATTTGGAGATGATAACATGAGAAAACTATTAATTTTAATTGCAGTTGTGATGCTTACCTTCACGCTGACAAGTTGTGATATATTTGGAGCAAATCAAACAACAACAGTAACAACCGTAGTAACGACAGTGGATTATGAAAATTTTATTGAAATTGATTCGGTGTCCGGATTGCAAGGTATGGAAATGAATAAATCCTATAAACTAGTAGAGGATTTAGATTTAACAGGCATTGAATGGGTTCCTATTGGTTCTT
>CAZUQS010000066.1:0-7527 GCA_964622615.1 uncultured Candidatus Izemoplasmatales bacterium
GAGTAGATTTGGAGGTGGTATTATGAAAAAAGAATTTATCTGCATCGTCTGTCCAAGAGGATGCCATGTAACGGTAGATGAACAAGGAGTAATTACTGGTAATGAATGTAAACGTGGAATCAAGTATGTTGAAACCGAGATGAATGCACCTACACGAATACTAACCACAACCGTACGAACAGTATATCCAGAAATACCACGCGTAAGTGTGAAAACCGATCAACCAATTCCAAAAGGTTTGATCTACGAAGCAATGGATATTATCAATCAGGTCGTGATTGATAAACCAATGAAAATTGGAGAAATTGTCGTTAAGAATATTTTAGGGACGGAATCAAATATTGTTCTAACAAAGTCATGTTTGAAATAATTAGGAGACCATAGATGGAAAAATATATTGTAGCAATAGATCAAGGAACAACGAGTACAAGAACGATTGTATTTGATCGTCATTCCAATATCATATCAATGGCGAGTAAAGAGATAAAACAATATTACCCTCAACCAGGGTGGGTAGAACAAGATGCCAGTGAAATTTGGCTGAGTGTAATCTTCACCATTACCGAAGCGTTGCAACAAAAGAATATCAATCCAAAGCAAATCGAAGCTATCGGTATTACCAATCAACGTGAAACAACCATTGTTTGGGATAAGGAAACAGGAGAACCAATTTATAATGCGATTGTGTGGCAGTCTCGCCAAACAAGTTCGATTTGTGATCAATTAAAAGCCAAAGGGTATAGTGAAATGATTCACAATAAAACTGGACTTTTAATTGATGCATATTTTTCAGGAACGAAAGTAAAATGGATATTAGATAATGTCAAAGGGGCTAGAGAAAAAGCAAACAATGATCAACTTTCTTTTGGTACAGTAGATTCTTGGCTTATCTATAAATTAACAGGCGGAAAAGAACATAAAACCGATTACTCCAATGCTTCAAGAACCTTACTATATAATATTCATGATTTAGACTGGGATGATGACTTACTTGAAATCATGAATATTCCAAGAAGTATGTTGCCAAAAGTATGTGATTCTTCTGGATTATTTGGTGTAACTGTGAAACGAAACTTCTTAGGAGAACGTGTTCCGATTAGTGGAGTAGCTGGTGACCAACAAGCATCATTGTTTGGGCAACTTTGTTGCGAAACTGGTATGGTAAATTCTACCTATGGTACAGGCTGCTTCGTGTTAATGAATACAGGAGATCAAATTATAGATTCCGAAAATGGAATGCTATCCACGATTGCATGGAGATTTGATAATAAAATCGTCTATGCATTAGAAGGTAGTGTATTTGTTGGTGGATCAACTGTACAGTGGTTAAGAGACGGGTTAAAGATTATTAAAAAAGCATCTGAAACGGAAAAATTAGCAAATGAAATTGAGACCACTGACGGTGTCTATTTCGTTCCTGCTTTTGTAGGATTAGGAACACCGTATTGGGACTCAGAAGCAAAAGGTGCAATCTTTGGTTTGACCAGAGGAACGGAAAAACATCAGATTGCTCGAGCAGCTTTAGAAGCAATCTGTTATCAAGTTCATGATGTATTAGAAGCAATGCAAGCAGATTCTAAAAAAGCAATCCAGGTTGTAAAAGCAACTGGAGGTGCTACCGTTAATAATTATTTAATGCAATTTCAATCCGATATCATGAATGTGAATGTTGAACGTCCTCATATTATGGAGACGACTGCTTTAGGAGCTGCTTACTTAGCGGGCATTCATATCAAATATTGGAAGAATAAAGAAGAGATTTTAGAACATAAACTAGATGATGATGTGTATTATCCAAGAATGGAAGAAGAGGAAAGAACAGAATTAATTAGAGGTTGGAAAATCGCTGTTGATTCTACTAGATCATTCAAATTATAATTAGAAAAAGGCAAAAATAGATACTCAAAAATGAATGTACCTTGAAATTCAAAGAATATGCTGATTTTTTGTCCTAGTGTGTTGACACCAAAAAATACGCATGATATAATGACCTCAGAAAATATAATGTAAGCGCTTAGAGATGAGAGCAGAGCGAGGTCCGCAATTTTGCCGGTTTTAGTTTGCTCTTTTTATATGAGTAATATGAAAAGAGATAGTTTTAACTTAATTAAGATTATATAAGTTTTTTTATATAAAAATTAAATTAGAAAAGGGGAGTAAAATGTTTAAAAAAATGTCTGAACCATTAAAATGGCTCGTTATCTTTTTAATGGTAGTAGTAGTAGCAAGTTTGTCAGCTAGCTTAGTACAGAATTCGTTTTTTTCTGTAAAAGTATCAAATGTTAGCTTTGAAACGGAACGTGGAGAATTAGCTGGGTTATTATACATGCCTAGAGGCGTGGATGCAACAAATCCTGCACCTGCAGTAATTCTTACACATGGGTACTTAAACAACAAAGAAATGCAAGAAGAAGGTGCTATTGAACTATCTAAAAGAGGTTATGTAGTTTTAGCATTCGACATGTATGATCATGGTGATTCTTCTTATCTAGATGCTCAATTTGCATTCTACGTGCATGCAGTGTATGACGCTGCTCAATACATGTACGATCAAAACTACGTGTTGAAAGCTGCTGATGGTGATGGTATGATTGGTGTTAGTGGTCACTCTATGGGTGGTTTCTCTTCTACATTCGCAGTTGTTTGGGATGAAGTAGACTTTATGACAACTGGAGTACGTAAAATCGCTGCAGCTTTGCCTGTAGGTTCTGATTTACGTTACGCAGGTGGTTTAGCTCAAATCGCAATGATTGGTCCTCGTAGTTATGGTACTATCGCTGCTCATTATGATCAATTTTTCTTTGATAATGATTCTGGAGCTACTGGTTCTGTAAGATACAAAGACTTTGCAAATGATTCTGTAGGTTTAGCAATTCTAGGTAGAACTGCTGAAGGAACTGCTGAAGCTGGAGTATGGTACATGGATGCTGGTGGACAACGTGTTGTTTATACACCGGATGAAACACATCCTCAAAACACATGGTCACCAGAATCAACTGGATATACCATTGACTTCTTTGAAAAAGCATTTACCTATCAATTAGGATTAAAAGCTGATTTAGGAACATTAGAATCATTTGGTATAACAACAGGTACAACAGGTCAATCATGGTGGTTAAAAGAATTATTTACATTAATTGCTTTATTAGCATTAATCGCAATGATCTTCCCATTATTCGCATTGATTTCTAAACTTCCAGTATTTGACAAAGTGTACAGCTTACAAGCTGCTAACGCTGAAGTCAAACAAGAAGTGAAAGCTGCAAATGCAACAGAAAAGAAAATTATTAAAGCTATCGTTATTATTTTCGCTACTGTATTAAGTGCTTATTATATTAAAGTATTTATGGATCGTTCTGCAGTAGAACTTGGAATTCTTTCTGATATCACATTATACCTAGCAGCGTTAGCATTATTTGCAGTTGTTGCAATATGGGTTGGTGTTATCACTGTTAACGGCTTAAAAGGCGAAAACAAAGATTTAGTAAAACTTGCTAATAAAGTTACGTTAGGTGCAGTAGTAGTTATCGTTGTCGCAGTGGCTTACCGTTGGTTACTATCAGCAGATGGTCAAACATGGTTTGCAACAGGCGTACGTTGGGGAGCTCCAGCAGTTAATACTATCGTTTACTGGGCACTTAGTGCTGCAGGATTGATGATGTTAATTAATGTGATCACTTCATTCTACATGAACCAAGGCGATACTGATCCAAACCCTTACGGAATAAAAGCTACACCAGTGCAAATCGGCGTTAGTTTATTAAACGCTATCGCAATGGTTATTGTAGTATTATTCGTAGTTGCATTAACTGGTTGGATCTTTAAAACCGACTTTAGAATTTATACATTTGCAATTCAAATCTTTAACGGAAGATCATTCGTTGAAGGATTGCGTTACATTCCATTGTTCTTCATCTATTATTTCTCAGCAGGTGTTGCAGTATATCTAAACACTAAGAGCTGTAAAAAAGGATGGATGGGAGACATATTAGCAGCTGTATTATTAGCTGGCCCAGTTGTTGTATTCTTGGTATATCAATATGCAACATTATATGCAAGCGGCGTAGCTGCTTATCCAACATTCTCATTAAGCGGAATCTTAACTGTAGGACTAGTTCCAACATTATCTTTCGCAGCTATCATTATGAGAAGAATATCAATCAAAACTGGAAATATTTGGACAGGTGTTTTCTTTAGTTCAATATTCTTCACATTGATTACGTTAGCAAATACAATTATTTACACACTATCTGTATAGTAGGCTAAACTATTATATATAACAAAAAAAGTAAGAAGTACTTCCCCCGAAGTGCTTCCTACTTTTTTGTTTTTATGTAATGATTTACGAAACTGTTCCATATGGCCAGTCAATAATACCACCCATATCATAGATGTTTTCATACCCTAAGTCTATCAATGCTTGACTACCAGTAGCGGAACGATTCCCACTTCTACAGTAGATAATGTATACTGCCGTCTTATCTGGAATTACATTTACAGCATCTGTATCAATGGTTGCAAGTGGCAATAAGATAGCTGCTTGTATATGTTCTGCATCATATTCATATTGTTCTCTTACATCTACGAATATAACTGAACTATCGTTGTCTCTCATTGTTTTTGCTTCTGCAGCAGTAATGTTTTGAACACCTGAACTACTTCCACAAGACACTAAAAATATTGATAGTACTACCGTTAATACCAAAAGAATTTTCTTCATATACATCCTCCATATTCAATCTATTTTATCATAGGAGTAAAGAGATTTGAAACTATTTGCTTAAATACTAGCATCAAATAAAAAAGTCAGAAATTTTCTGACTTTTATTGTTTAATGGATTGCTTGACTCAAGTGTTTTAAGTTTCGTTCACGTAAGTACGGTATTACTAATATGAGCGCTAGTACAACTGCTAATATATCTGCGAATGATTGTGATAACATGACTCCATCAATACCCATTACTCCAGGAATGATTAATATCATTGGGATGAAGAACAATCCTTGTCTTGATATACTCATTAACAATGCTTTAAATCCTTTCCCTAAGGATTGGAAGAAGATGGTTACGGTATTGGTAACTCCTAAGAAAGCAAGACCAATGGATTGATAACGTAGTGCTAAGATTGCATAGGCTTCCATTGTTTCTGTAGTTTGGAATAATTTTAAGATTAAGAATCCAAATACATTTAGAATCAAAGCAGTAACGAGCATTACTGTAGTTGTGAGCTTAACGGTATATTTAAATGAATCTAAGACTCGTTTCGGTTGATTTGCACCATAGTTATACCCAGCTACTGGTTGGAACCCCTGTCCGATTCCAAATACGATATAGGACGGTATCGTAATGATTCGTACTACAATACCTATGGTAGCTAATAAATCATTTCCATCTCCATATTCCACCGCAGCTGTATTTAATAGTTTCATAGAAAAACTAAACAATAATTGTTTGAAAAACGTTGGTAACCCAACTTTTAGGATTTCTTTATAAATAGACCAATTAAAATTCACATTTTTAAGTCGAAAACGTAATACTGTTTTCTTTCTTAAATACATGGATAACAATATCATAAAGGACACAGCGTTCGATACTGTAGTAGCGATCGCAGCTCCGGATATACCTAGTTTAAATGTAAAGATAAAGATTGGGTCTAATATGATATTAAGAATCGCACCTATTACCATTCCAATCATCGAGTATTTTGCGCTTCCTTCAGATCTTAAGGTATTGTTTAAAATCATACTCATGATCATGAAGGTGTATCCTAAGAGGATATACTTTCCATAATCCATAGTCAGTTGCATGATTTCAGCGTTCGCACCAAAGAATCTAAAAATATCTTCCATAAAGAAATAATTGAATATCGTTGCCAGTATTCCTAGGATTACTCCTGCTAATAAAGCAGACATAACTACTTTTTCAGCTAATTCTTTTTTACCTTGTCCTAGAAGCCTAGATATATAACTAGCTCCACCAACACCAAACGATAAACCAATCGCAGAAGCAATGAGCATTACTGGGAGTACTACTTGCGTTGCACTGGTAGCAATTGGATTAGTCCAAGACACAAAAATGGTATCTACAAAATTGTAGATTGCCATAACAAGCATACCAACAATAGCAGGTGCAGCCATCTTGTTGATTGCTTTATTTACTTTTTCATCCCGCAGCGTAATAATCCGTTTGTCTTCCATTTAAAGCTCCTTGTACATTGTCTTTTATATTATAAACCATTAAAAATCATAATACTAGCATAAATGCTTTATATAATATATATATAAAATATATTATCTAATTTCTGGGGTTTTGTTTACAAGCGTAAATTTTCGCAGTATAATAATTACTAGAGATTTGATTAAATATTGAAGAAAAGGAACACTCAGTGTTCTTTTGACGTGGAATTTTATCAAATAGTAGAAATATTTACAAAAAAAGGGAGGCAATATTCATGGCAATAAAAAGAATATGTCCAAAATGTAAATATGAAAACAAAGAAACCGCTAAGAAGTGTCAGAAGTGTGATTACATTTTTTATATAACAGATGGTGACGATTATCAAGAGAGCACCACATGGAAAACATTTTATAAAGCGATTAAATCGAATCTCATGGGAATCATCAATGATGAGACGATTAAATCGTATGGAAAGTATTTTAATTTCTTATTAAGTCGAGTCGCAGATATCAGACCTGTAAAAACCAGAAGAAAAAGAACTCTAGAATTAAAACACCAATTATTTGAACCAAGAAGATCAAGAATATTATATCCGTATTACTACGTTAAAATATTCTTTACCTTAGCATTGATATTTGGATTTTCAGTATTATTGCAGAATGTCCCATTAACATTTTTATCCTTAAGCTTGATTGTACCATTTGTTGGATTATGGTTTTTCTTTGAATTGTCTAAAAATGTCATTCAAACATCTGGTTTCGAACTTCTAAAAGCGTTTGTCTTAGGAGGCCTTGCCTCCGTAGCATTTGCCATACTGGTGTATCGATATATTGATATTACAGAGTATAACTTTGAAGTATTTTTATTGTTTGCTTTAATTGAAGAATTTGCAAAGTTGTTACTGTGCATATTCTTCATAAGGAAGATCAAAGCAATCAATCTTATCACAGCAATTTTAATAGGGTTTGCAATAGGTGCTGGATTTAGTTTCTTAGAGACATCTAGATTTGCACTATATGAATATGCAGGAACTAATATAGAGATGGATTCTATAATAGTAGTGCTATATAGATCTTTATTTAACTTCTTTGGAATAGGACATCACTACTGGACAGCTATTATATCAGGTGCACTTGTATACTTTGCTTATGATAATCATCCAATCCAAAAAAGAGTATCACTATTAGATATCTTAAGACCTAAGTTTCTATTTTGGTTTGTAATCTTTATAGCAGCACATGCACTATTTAATTACTATGAAACAATATACTTAAGAATTGGAATAGGCATAATAACCCTATTCGTATTCTATAGATTCTATATCACAGCATTATTCTCAAGAAAGATATAT
>CAZUQS010000067.1:0-7401 GCA_964622615.1 uncultured Candidatus Izemoplasmatales bacterium
AATCCATCATTAATTGGAATCACCTCAAACTGAATATTTGGCTTGTATTGTTCTTGGCATTGTTTACAAATTTCAGGGAATGTAAATAGATTGAATATTTTAGTTTCTTCCATAAAGAATTGACTACAGAGTTTGCACTTCATCTTTGTTCTTACGGTTCATAAGTAGAATCTCTTTTGCTGCTAACTTCATGTTTTTTGAGATATACTCAGATAAGAATACAACTTGACCAGATTGATATTCTGATTTTCTTCCCACTCTCCCTGAAATTTGAATCAAACTCTGTTTTGAGAAAACAGAATGATCAGCTTTATAGACATAACAATCAATATCATCAAAAGTAACTCCTCGTTCCAATACTGTTGTTGTTATTAGAAATAGATAATCTTTATTTCGAAATTCTTTGATAATATCCAATTTATTTACAGATTGACTCGATATGAAGTTATTATTTATGCGCAGTTGCTGGAGATATTTACTTAAATGTTTTCCTTCTCTTATAGAAGCGACGAAAATTAAGCACTGATGTTTTTTCTTGAGATTTTTTTCTAGATATTGAATCAACTCGCGAGTTTTGTTCTTACCATTTTTTATTCGGACGAATTTGGGAATATTCATGGCTTTCATATGATATCTCGATGGAATTAAATAATATTCGATTTTTTGGTTATCAATTAAGTATTTCATTTCTTCTGTTACTGTAGCTGACATGTATATGGTGATTCCACTCAATTTCAATGATTTTTGTGCCAAACGTTGAAGAAATACATTGTTTTCATAAGGAAATGCATCTACTTCATCGACAACCATTAAATCAAATTCCCGGTAGAAATAAATCAATTGTTGAGGAGTCGACAATAACAGGCTTGCTTCTTCATAATTTTTGTGTCCTTCGTATAATGTTGCTATAATCGTATTTGGAAAGTGTTTTAAGAATCGTTTTGCTAGTTCCTTTAGCACTTCTACTCTAGGCAAAACAAAACATACTTTTTGTTTTGCGATTAATGCATTTAATATCACTTGATAGGTCATCTCAGTTTTTCCTGCTCCACAAACAGCTTGAAGAAAGGAGGATTTCTTTTGCTCAAAACAACGAATAAGAAAATCAGAACCAAGTAATTGTTTATCAGTCAATTCATAATCAACATCCACAATATGTTTTCGATCTTTCAGAGTTCTAACAGATCGATATATTACCATTTCCTCATTAATTTCTCCGTATTCATAACAATCCAAACAATGTTGCAATCCAAATGCGTCTTTGTATAAATTTGTCCCTAAGCATCTGTTACACTTCTGCATAGAAATTGCTTGAACAGATTCTACAACTGTTGATTTTTTGTATAAACTTTCAATCAATTCAATCACCCTAAAGAATACTACCTTTATCACTATTGTTTTCTTTAAAAAAGCCCCTAAAAAAATCGGGGCTTTTCTTATTATTTAATTACAATATTAACTAGTTTATTAGGTACAACAATAATTTTTACAATTTGTTTACCTTCAATATACCCTTGAATCTTCTCTTGGTTAATAGCTAGTTTTTCTAATTCTTCTTTTGAGATATCTGAGTTCACGGTGATTTTTTCTCTCACTTTACCGTTGATACTGATTACTATTGGAATTTCATCTTCCACTAGTTTCTTAGGATCATGCAATGGATAGTCCTCAAATACAAGCAAATCTTTATGACCTAGTTTACTCCATAATTCTTCACATAAATGCGGAGCAATTGGATTTAGTAATTTTAATAAAACTTCATAATCCTTTTTCGTTATTTCTTCCGATTTTTGATATTCATTTATTAATATCATCATTTTTGCGATAGCAGTATTAAATTTCAAGTTTTCAATATCGGTAGTTACACCTAGGATGGTTTGATTGATTATCAATTCTAAAGATTTTGTGTGTTGTTCTTTTTGATTAACATTTGGAAATAGTCGCCAAATTTTATCTAAGAATCTTCTGGCTCCTTTAATACCTGAATCATTCCAAGGGGTACTCATTTCATAGTCACTTATGAACAGTACAAATGTACGCAATGTATCTGCTCCATACTCTTCAATAATCTCCATAGGATTTACAACATTTCCTCTAGATTTTGACATTTTTTCATTGTCCGCACCAAGTACTATTCCTTGTGCAGTACGCTTCATATATGGTTCTTGATTTGGAACAACTCCAATATCAAATAAGAATTGATTCCAGAATCTTGAATAAATCAAATGTCTCGTTACGTGCTCCATTCCACCATTATACCAATCCACTTTACCCCAATAATCTAATTTTTCTTTTGACGCAATCTCTTGGTCATTGAATGGATCCATATAGCGTAAGAAATACCATGATGATCCAGCCCATTGTGGCATAGTATCGGTTTCTCTTTTTGCAGGTTTTCCACATTTTGGACAAGTGCAATTTACAAATTCAGGTATATTAGCAAGTGGTGATTCTCCAGTATCCGTAGGCATAAAATTTTCTACCATAGGTAACGTTACTGGTAAATCTTCATATGGCACAGGAACAATGCCGCAATCATCACAATAGATAATCGGAATTGGTTCTCCCCAATATCGTTGACGATTAAACGCCCAGTCTTTCATTCTAAATTGCATTGCTTCTTTTCCTAGATTATTGTTTTCTAAATATTGAATCATAGTTTTTATAGCATCTTTCACTTCGAAACCATCTATTAATGGACTATTAATTATAGTTCCACCTTCAATATCAGTGTATGCTTCTTCGGAAATATCTCCTCCGCTTATTACTTCTTTAATTTTAAGATTATATTTTTTAGCAAACTCATAGTCTCTAGTATCATGAGCAGGCACTGCCATAATCGCTCCGGTACCATAAGTAATCATTACGTAGTCAGAAATGAAAATTGGAATACTTTCTTGGGTCATTGGGTTTATTGCCTTTAACCCTTTGATTTCGACTCCGGTTTTATCCTTTGCTAATTCAATTCGTTCGAATTCTGTTTTCATTTGCGCTTTTTCTTGATAACTCTTCACTTCATCCATGTTTTCTACACGATTAGCAAATTTCTCCAATAATGGATGTTCTGGTGCAATTACCATAAAGGTAGCTCCATATAGTGTATCTGCTCTTGTGGTAAATACTTTAAGTGATTCATGAGAATTTTCAACTGGAAAATAGATATAAGCTCCAGTAGATTTTCCAATCCATTTTTGTTGTTCCGTACGAATTCTTGTATTGCATTCCAAATCACTTAACCCATCTAATAATTTGTCTGCGTAATCCGTTATTTTTAAGAACCAAACATTCTTTTGCATTTGTATTACACCGGACCCACAGCGGTCACAATCTCCGCCTTGTGATTCTTCATTGGACAATATCACTTTACAGTCTGGACAATAGTTCACATAAGCAACGTCTTTATATGCAAGCCCATGTTCAAATAATTTCAAGAATATCCATTGTGTCCAGCGGTAATACTTTGGATCGGTTGTATCCACAACACGATTAAAATCAAACGAAAAACCAGCTCGTTTTAATTGTTTTGTATAGGTGCTAATATTCTTATCTGTCACAATTCTAGGATGAACTTGGTTTTTGATTGCATAGTTCTCTGTTGGCAATCCAAACGCATCGAATCCGATTGGAAACAACACATTTTTTCCTTCCATTCTTCGTTTTCTAGAAATAACTTCCAAAGATAAATATGCTCTTACATGACCAATATGCATACCGACACCTGACGGATATGGATATTCCACTAAAGAGTAATATTTTTCTTTGTCGCTAAAATCTTCAGCATCAAAGTAATGACCTGAATACCAAATGTCTTGCCATTTCTTTTCTATTTTCTTTTCATCAAAACTCGGTACAAATTCACTCATAATAACTTCCTCCATAAAAAAATCGCCCTAAAAAAGGACGACATAATCGCGGTACCACCTTTGTTCTGGAATAACCAGCACTCAAGACCTTAACGCAGTAAACGAATTTCACTCACGTGTTGCATGAAATCTACTCAACAGACTAATTCAAATAGTTTTTTTACTGATTCACACCAATCATCAGCTCTCTATAAAATATCCCTATTTTACTAATTCTATGTCCTCGTATTTAATAGTATTATAGCATATATCTTGCATTTATCAACATGAAACTTCTTTATTGGTCCTCTTTATCTGAATCATCTACATCTTCTTTGTCTATATCATCAAAATTATGTGTTTCAACAACTTCATCAGGTTGTTCTGCTTTCGCCTGTCTGATTGCCATTTGATATTGTAGTTCTCTTTGCAGAGTAAATACTGAGCGGTATGATATAAACATTAAAATGAAGAATATAATATCGCTAAATTGTAATAAATTATATATCGTAAATAATACAACCACAGGCGTAATTGCATATACAACCAATTTAAAAAGTTTTCGATATTGAATTTGCTTTTTAAATCGTAAGAACGTAATCGATGAGAACAATGCAATCACAAGTATCAAAGCTAAATTCGATAAAATACTTACGGTTACACTTGCGATTAAAATACTGGTTTGAATGATTTTTATACCCTCTGATAAGTTTGTTACACCATATTGATTTGAAAAGATGTTAAGAGAACTTATCTCGGTACTCCCAACAAATATTTTCATGTAATCATCTTTAATTATAATGGTAGTTTCACTCAATGTCGTTACATCACTCACTTCAGTAAATTCATCTAATAAATGCACTTCAAACCCATACATGTAAAATGTTTTATCTACTGAGTAATTGTCTCCATCACACATAACGGATTGATTTACTAAACGACAACCTGTCGTTTCTTCCGTAATGATTGAATTATTAGGAGCAAAGAAGGTTACAAACGCACCAGCTGATAGAAATATAGCCATTACAAACAAATAAAAGAATACGAATATTCCTTTTTTGTTGACATATTTTACAAGTCCTTTTGGATTGAATAAGCTATCTGCAAATATATTAAACATTATATCACCTTAAGTATTATATCATTATTCCGTGTTTTTTTTTTGAGTTTTGGATATTTAATTCGGATGGAATTGTGTTATAATCTTTTTGGTGATAATATGAATTATTTTACAAAAGAAAAACCCTATAATACCGTTAACGAATTCTATCGCAAAACCTTTGGTTCTAAAGTCTATAAAATATCTTTGAATGGAGATTTTACTTGTCCAAATAGAGATGGATCACTATCCTATAAAGGCTGTATTTTTTGTTCCGAAAAAGGCTCTGGAGATTTTGCAGGAGACAAAAGTGATAGCTTAGAGAAACAATTCTCTGACATTAAAACGTTGATGCAAAACAAATGGAGCGAGGGTAAATTTATCGCCTATTTTCAAGCAAATACAAATACCTATGGTCCCATTCATAAACTCAAAGCATTATTCGAAAAAGCATTAACTTTAGACAAGGATATCGTTGGACTATCTATAGCAACAAGACCAGATTGTTTATCAACAGAAGTTTTGGACTATTTATCCGATTTAAATAATAGAACCTATGTATCTGTCGAGTTGGGTTTGCAATCCATACACGAAAAATCATTAGAATTTATCAATAGAGGCCATAATTTACAGTCTTTTGTTGAAGCTTGTACAGAACTACGGAACCGAAACATTAATGTGATTGTGCATATTATCAATGGTTTACCAAGCGAAACCGAAAGTGAGATGCTAGAAACAGCTATATTTTTGAATAATATGGATATACAAGGTGTAAAAATTCATATGTTATTCATTCAAAAAGACACTGAATTAGCATATTATTATCAACAACATCCTTTCCCATTACTATCATTGGAAGACTACGTAGCTATTACGGTAAAACAAATCGAATTATTGGATGAATCGATAATTCTTCACCGTTTAACAGGGGACGCTCCAAGAGAATCATTAATAGAACCGAAGTGGACACTAAAGAAATTTGTTGTAACAAATGAAATCGATAAACTACTGCGTCAAAGGAAATCTTATCAAGGAATTAATAGGTGATTAATATGAACAAATTAGGACATTTTGCTGGAATTTCATTCGCGGTAATCTTTGGATTTTCGTTTATGTTTTCTAAGATTGCTCTGGAATATGTGTCTCCAATGGGGGTCATTGCATATCGATTTTTATTAGCTTTCTTAGTATTCGAACTATTGAGATTAACCAAGGTTGTTAAAATACGTTTCCAAAAACACTTTATCATGCCAGTATTCCTAGTCGCGATATTTCAGCCAATCTTATATTTTATTTTTGAAACCTATGGTCTAGATTTAACAACAAGCGCTGAAGCAGGAATGATGATTGCGTTAATTCCAATATTTGTTACTATATTATCCACGGTGTTTTTAAATGAAAAACCGACAAAAACACAATTATTATTTATTCTGCTATCCGTTTCTGGAATCGTTTTAATTCAGGTTTTAAAATCTGGTTTTAATCTAAACTCTAATATATTCGGATTTTTCTTACTCTTCTTTGCTGTCTTATCTGCTGCATTATTTAATATTGCATCTAGAAAAGCTTCCGAACATTTAAAAGCACACGAGTTAACATATTTTATGATGTTATCTGGGGCTATTGTTTTTAATATTATTTATGTGATTCAATTAGCTGCTGGACAGAATTTGGGCGATTACTTCGGTAGCATCAATAACGTTGAGTTTATTATCTCTATTGCATATCTTGGCATTGTAGCGTCTATTGGTGGGTTTTTCTTGGTGAATTTCGCTTTAGGAATACTGCCAGCACACGTTTCTAGTATTTATGCCAATCTATCTACTGTAGTTGCAGTAATTGCTGGATATCTCATACTGAAAGAAGCAGTTTATTGGTACCATTTAGTCGGTGGAATTATGATTATTGCTGGTGTCTATGGTACTGCCAGAGTTAACTTTAAAAATCAGATCATAAGGAGAAAACAATGATTAACATTGTAGAATTATCTCACAAAATATTAAAAGAATTTCCAAACCCAAACATCGCTATTGATATGACTGCAGGTAACGGTTACGATTCCCTTTTTCTTGCTCAAATTGCAAAAAAAGTGTATTCATTCGACATTCAGGATGAAGCAATCAATAACACTTTAAAGCTCTTAGAAGAAAACAATATTCAAAATGTATCAGTATTAAAAGAATCCCATGACCTTTTTGATATATTTGTTAGTGAAGATATTGACTTAGCAATCTATAACTTGGGATATCTCCCAAGCGGAAATAAAGATATTAAAACGAGTGCATTGATTGTGATTAATTCATTAGAAAAGGCTATTGAGCACTTAAATATCAATGGTATTATTGTAATAGTTGTATATTTGCATAATCATGATGAAAGTCTTAAAATATCTAATTTTGCGAAAAAATTAGATTCAAAATTTGATGTAATGAAATATGAAGTGATAAATAAAGAACAGAG
>CAZUQS010000068.1:0-7366 GCA_964622615.1 uncultured Candidatus Izemoplasmatales bacterium
CCGATAGCAGAGTTAAATTGAACTCTGTATCCACGATTTACATTAATTTTACCATCGTCACCAGCCCAAGTTACACGGAATTTAATGATTCTTTCTGGTTCAATAATTCTCTCCATAATTGCGTGTCTTTCAATTTTTGGGTCGCTACTAATGATAAATTCCATCGACTCAAAGAATTCTTCTACAGCTTGAAGATATTCTGGTTGTGATGAGTTTCTTTCTTGTACTACTTTAAACAATTCATTTAAGTATACGCTATTAAACAATTTGCTCGCCTCTTCCATTCAAATATTTAATCGATTGTAAACAATCGCTTATAATCACTCGTAAAAAAAAGCATTAACTTTATTGGTATATGCTAGTTTTATTGTATCTGAAATTTCCTTTTCTGTCATTTATATTTTTCACATTATAGATTATACAATGAAAGCGCTTGTAATGCAAGTGTTATTTTGTCTTTTTTATGAGACATGAAAAAAGAATTTAATTTAATAATAGATTACTATATATATCAGAAAAAAATGACCAGGCTTGCCCGGTCATTATGATTATTTTATAATGTGAACCCAATTCTCTGGAGCTTCTAAATCTCCAAATTGAATCCCTGTTAACAAGTCATATAGTTTTCTTGTAACAGGTCCTACTTCTGTTTCACTATAGAATAAATATTTCTTATCTTCATAATCAATTCTACCTATCGGTGATATTACAGCAGCTGTTCCACAAGCTCCAGCTTCTTTAAAGATATCTAGTTTATCAACGAAAACTTCCCCTTCAATGACTTCCATATTTAAGTGATTCTTCGCTATATACATCAGGCTCTTCTTCGTAATGCTTAATAGAATTGAGGGTGATTTTGGTGTTATGAATTTATTGTCATGTGTAATTCCAAAGAAGTTTGCAGCTCCAACCTCATCAATTTTTGTATGGGTTAATGGATCTAAATATATACAATCTGCATATCCGTTTTGTTTTGCAACATTATGAGAATATAAACTAGCAGCGTAATTTCCCCCTACTTTATAACTTCCAGTTCCATTTGGTGCAGCTCTATCATTGGTTGTTATCATAAAGCTATTTGGCGCTAATCCACCTTTGAAATAAGATCCTACTGGAGAACATATCACATTGAAAATATATTCTTTCGCCGCTCTAACTCCTAAGTTTCTTCCTACCCCTATGATAAATGGTCTTAAGTATAGTGTTGCACCTGAACCATAAGGTGGAACCAAGTCTTCGTTTGCTTTTACAACTTGTTCGCATGCATCAATAAATTTTTCAACTGGTATTTGAGGCATTAATAGTCGTTCACAAGACCTTTGTAATCTTAAAGCATTATCAACAGGTCTAAACAATTGAATCTTACCATCTTCTCTACGATATGCTTTCAATCCTTCAAATGCTTCTTGTCCATAATGAAGTGCGGTAGAAAAGGCAGAAATGGTAATACAATCATTTTCTTTTAGTTGTCCATCGTCCCAAGCGCCATCTTTATAAAAAGAGATATAATTCGCATGTGTATCATGACATTCAAACCCTAAATCCTTGTAATCCTTGTTAATCAAAATGTTTCCTCCAATTTAAATAATGTCGTTACTTCTATTATAGTAGATGTAAGCCCTTTCTTCAAGTAAAATATTTGCTTTTTAGTAAATACAATTATTCATTCATTAATTGTTTCTTTAAATCGGTCGTCGGATGATTTTCATATTGGATCACATTGCCTTCCCAAGATCTTATCATCACGTAGTCTTTCCCTCTTGATATCAAGTATTCTGGTAAAACAGGAATCTTTCCTTTCCCTAATGGAGCATTGATAATATAGCTAGGAATTGCAAGTCCAGAAGTGTATCCTCTTAGATGTTCCATGATATCCAAGCCATCATCTACTGAAGTATTAAAATGACTAGTGCCTTTTACCTTTTTCGCATGGAAAATATAGTATGGTTTCACTCTAATTTTTAAGAGTTCTTGATTCAAACATCTCATAACAAACTTATCATTATTAATCCCATTGAGTAAAACAGCTTGATTTCCAAGTGGAATTCCTACATTTGCAAGTTTCTCGCAAGCAATTTTACTTGCTTCTGTTATTTCCATTGGATGGTTAAAATGTGTGTTTATATATATAGGATGATATTTTTGTAACATTTTACAGAGTTTATCTGTGATCCTTTGTGGCATTGTAACAGGTGTTCTTGTTCCAATTCTTACAAATTCGACATGCGGTATAGCTTTCAATTCTTTTAAAATCCATTCCAAGGTTTGATTTGCCAAGGTAAACGGATCGCCTCCAGTGATTAGGACATCTCTAATTTCTTCATTTACTTTGATATAATCAATGGATTTTTTGATTTCTGTTTTGGATGTTGCGCGGTCCTTTGCGCCAATATTTCTTCTTCTCTGACAATGTCTACAATACATTGCACATTCATTGGTAACATTGATAATAAGACGATCAGGGTATCTTCTGGTGATTGCTGCGCAGGGATTTGTGAATTCTTCTGCCATAGGATCTAAGTTTTGAACAGAATCTCTCAATTCTAAAATCGTTGGAATCGCTAGCAAACGAATTGGATCTAATCGATCATCCGGATTTATAAGGCTCAGATAGTATGGCGATATTGCCCACCGATAGATTTTTGATACTTCTGTTATTTCTTCGATTTCCCGATCAGATAGTACTATGAATTTTTGTAGTGTGTCGACATCTTTGACTCGGTATTTCAATTGCCAATGCCAATCATTCCATTGCTCCTCTTTTGCATCAAGTATATTTAGAATTCGTTGTTTTCTCCTTAAAATTTCTTCTTGTTTTTCTAATCCTTTCGGAATGAATTTTCTAGCTTCTAAATAATCTTGAATTCTACTTTTCAGCACTTTTGCACGTTCTAGTGAAATATCTTTTTTGCTTTTCATACTCATTCCCCCTCTTCAATTGTATTATATTATAAACCAGTTATTTTATCAAATCTCACAAAAACCTAGTATATTCTCATTTTGCGTATATAGAAAAATAAAAAGATCAGTAAAAACTGATCTCTATTTTATCTTGGATTTGCAAATCCATTTATCAAATATTGAAAGTAATTGAGGTAAGACTATTAAAACATAAAACAATGAAACGACTGCTCCTACTGCAAGTATTAGTCCAATTTGAGAAATTGTTTGAATCGATGAAAAGAAAAATATTGTAAGACCTGATACCGAGAATAGCAATGCGGAAGTAACGATGGAAGGCGCGGATTGTTGGATTGCTAATTCAATGCTTTCTTCTTTTGAATGCTTCTCTCGTTCATTCATATATCCCTTACTTAACAGAATTGCATAATCAATGGTAACACCCAGCAGTATTGCTGAAACAACCAAACTTGCTAAGAATACTACTTCGCCACTTAAAAAATATAGAAGTGCCATGGTAAAGAATACTGATGTTTCAATAACCAATGGTAATAAAATTGGCATTAATAAGTTTTTAAATGTAATCAATATGATAATCATAATTGCAAATAATGCAATAACAAGGACCAAATTGTAATCAAATGACACGGTATCTCTAATATTATATGCAACGGATGTTTCTCCGAGTAAATAGTACTCTGTAAAACCTGTGTCTTCTAGTAATTGGTCTATGTTTTCGTAATATTGAAATGCATTGTCTCCTTCAATATCACTTGTTAAATTAAATTGAACCAAAGCAAACTCATCCGAATACAAGGAGCTTGTAACATATGCTAGTACAGCTGGATCAGAAATCACTTGCTTGTAAAACACACCAGCAGTGATATTTGACACGTAATCTAAATTGGATAATTGTTGGTAAAGAACTCCTTCTTTCATATCATCCTTTGACACCAATAATATCATCTCATTTGTCTTGCCAAAACTATTTTGAATGTGTTGCAAATCTTTATAATATTCAGTTCCTTCAGTTCCTGCAAAACTAGAAGAACCGTAGGTGTAGTTGTTTAATGATTGAACATATACTGATCCAGCAAGGACTACAATCAACAACCCTAAAAAGAAATAGCGATACTTATTTATCTTTTTAGCAAAGGTTCCTTTGATTAAGGAACGATCTTTCTTTGTTGTTTTAGCAATGGTTTTAGCAAAATACTTAATCAATATTGGTAACAATATGATTGTAGTGATTAGACTAATTAGGATTGCTTTTGCAAAGACTATACCAATATCAAAACCAATTGTAAATCGCATGAATACTAAAGCTAGGAAACTAGCTCCAGTGGTTAGAGCAGAAGCTATAATTGGTTTTCTCGTTTGTTTTTTTGCCTTTCCAATTGCTTCTTCAACCGTTTCACTAGTGGTTATATTTTGATGGTATGCGCTCAATAGGAATATCACATAATCCAGAGATATGGCTAATTGTAATGCGATTGCCATTGATTGTGTTATAAAGGATATGTTTGGCAACAAGGCATTTGTACCGAGATTAATGACAACCGCTATTCCAACTACAATTCCAAATAAAACAATATCGAAAAATGATTTGCTCATCAGTAGTAGGATAAACAGGATAATAGGTACAATAATCAAAGTGATTAGCAGTACTTCTTTTTCAATAGTGTTGCGAGTAAAAATCGTGCTTACTGCCCCACCTGCAAAATGGTAATTATAATTTGATGCATCCAGTACCGTTTTAATATCATTCAACGCAACTTCTGTTTCAGGTTCCGATTGGCCGGTTGAGAATATAACATGCATCAACATTTCATCACCACTAACGAATTGCGTTAGAATGGATTGAAATTCTATCTTTTGAGCTTCAGTCATATACGAAATCAAACTAATAAATGCTTCTGGGAAAGACATTCCAGATAGTATAAGATTGTTTATGGTTGCATCGATAATGGCCTGTTCTGCAACAGACATATTTGCTTTCAATATGGAAAATGTGACTTCGTTAAAATAATCATCAGCAAAGATGACCTTCTCTACGTTTTCAACACTTAATATTTCTTGTTTAAGTAATAGTGCTGTCTGTAAGTTTGTCTCATCAAATGTGAAGGTTGCTCTACTAGTCACACCAAACTCATCTTGATACACATCAAGACCTTGTTTTATTTCAGATCCTCTAGGTAAATATTCTTCTAACTTATAATTTACGTTAACTCTGTTTATAAAAAATATGGAAGTAATTGTCAGTAGCAAAAAAATAATTAGAATAAGTTTATTCTTCATTACATAATCCCCCTAATTTTCAAAGCCGTATTTAGTTGTTGTCCTATATCTCCATTGTATTGCTGTTGTGTGATGAAATTTTGTGAACTCAAAAAAAAACCTTCAAAAAGAAGGTTTAGTTATCTAAAATAAATATTGCTCCAGATTCTCCATTCATAATAATTTGATTATTATTATTTATACTATCAATACGATTTTTTAATCGAATGATAACTGGGATGTTTTTTGCTTTCGCTAAGATAGCCCCATGTGAGCAATTGCTACCAAAACGAGTAATGATGCCTTTTAAATTGTCAAGCGGCATTCTATATAATAAAGATGGAATAATGTCATCACAGATTAATATAAAAGGTTTCGTGGGAAATTTCTGCTCTTCTGTATACCCAGTTTCCATCTGTATGAGCAAATCAAACACATCATCAATATCACAAACCTTAGATCGAAAGATTTCTGACTGCATATTTAGAAAGTGAATTTTCATATCTTCTTTTGTCCGAATTAATGCGGACAGTAGATCGTATCCTTGATCTAATAAATCAGTAATATATTTAATCAACTCCACATCATCTATGAGAAGTTCATGTGTCATAAATATCTCAGCAGTATCTACATTGTCTTCCAATGCTCTTTGATGTAATCCCACAATATCCAATTTGGATTTTGTTCTTATATCAATCAATTTTTGTTTCTCGATTATAGGATCTGTTTCACCAACCACTTGATATTCCATCGCGTTTTTCTTATAAATATAGGCAATCCCGCTGCATTTTTGTCCAGATATTCCAATGCCTCTAATTTCAATCAACAAACTCACATCCTTCCAATCCATTTTACCATAGATTATGGGTTTTTTTCATTTTTTTCTCATGATATTTTATTATGTAGTATAATATTTACAGGTGATATTATGTATTTAAGAAATGAAGTTAAAGCAATTAAAATTGGGAATGTTATTATTGGTGGAAACAATCGAATTATTATTCAATCAATGACCAATACTCTAACAAAGGATATTAAAGCAACCGTATCACAAATTAAAGCTTTGGAAGCTGCTGGGTGCCAACTTGTTCGTGTAGCTGTTTTAGATATGGAAGATGCAAAAGCATTGAAAGAGATAAAAAAACAAATTACCATACCACTCGTAGCGGATATTCATTTTGATTACCGTTTAGCGCTAGAAGCTATTGAGTCAGGAATTGATAAAATCCGAATTAATCCTGGTAATATTGGAAATGATGAACGTGTGCAACAAGTTGTAGAAGCTTGTATTACCCATAATATTCCGATTCGAATCGGAATCAATTCTGGATCGCTCGAAAAACATATTCTAGAAACGTATGGAACCCCATCTCCAGAGGCTATGGTTGCTTCTGCAAAATATCATGTTGAACTATTGGAAAAATATAACTTTAACAACATCATTATTTCATTAAAGTCTTCCAATGTGTTAGATACTGTCAAAGCAAATGAACTTGCTTCAGAGGTATTTCAATATCCCCTTCATATCGGCGTCACAGAGGCAGGAACTGCATTTTCAGGAACCATCAGTAGTTCCATTGGACTAGGTATCCTTTTGAATCAAGGAATCGGTTCTACGATTCGCGTTTCTCTAACAGCGGACCCTGTAGAAGAAATTAATGTTGCAAAAGAGATTCTATCCAATTTAGGATTGTATGATAAACCAAAATTAATAAGTTGTCCAACCTGTGGAAGAATTCAGTATGATATGATTCCGATTGTTACAGAAATCGAAGCATTCTTACAGACTATTCATAAAAAGATTACTGTAGCAATTATGGGATGCATTGTAAATGGTCCAGGTGAAGCCAAGGAAGCGAACATCGCTATTGCCGGCGGAAAATCAGAAGCATTACTCTTCATTGATGGTGTTAAGAAAAAGAAAATTCCACAATCTGAGATTGTAGAAGTTCTTAAAAAAGAAATATTAAATTACTAGAAAAGCGCTATAAATAGCGCTTTTGCTTTTTTTTATGCAATTGCAACAAAAATGTTAATTACATTTTTAAGTAGATTGTTATCATAGAGGTATTTACTCAACCTAAACTGTTCTGTTGTAAGCTGCATATCTACTTCTAGAAACTCCCAAATCATATTATTGATTGCTGGAATATTGATTACCAAAGCAAGCACGAATAATAATATATAA
>CAZUQS010000069.1:0-7365 GCA_964622615.1 uncultured Candidatus Izemoplasmatales bacterium
TATAATTGCGATAGCCATAACACTCATAAACATTAACGCGTTCTTTACGATATTTCAGTGTATTTACTTTATCGAGCATATTCATCTTTTCATAGAAACTTGATGCTTCACGAATGGATAGTTGTCTTCTTAAAATCGGGAAATCTTGTTTGATAATCCAACCCATTTCTTTCACGACTTTATTTAGCATTTCTTCTGTTATTGTTTTTTCAATTGGTCTTCCATATATTCCCATAGATATACTATTTGAAAACTTAATTTGGATGTCTGGAAATATCCTTCTAAATGCTAAGCATACTAAATAACGCATACTAGTTGCGTATATACGAGTAGAATCATAAAAAGAATAATCCAAAAACTCTACTTCTGCATTATAGCTGACACGGTATGTCAATTCTCGCAAACGATTATTCACAAGAGCTGCGTAAAAAACCCCCTCATAGTTTTTTGAGAGATCCTCCAACCTTATATATGTGTCAAATTCATAGACATCTTTTCCAACAGTTACTTTCATATAATCACCTACTAAATTTTTTGAGTGTATTTCTATTTTACTACTTTTCTTTATAAATGCAAGGGTTTTCATTTATTGCAATTAAAATTTTGCAATAAAAAAACGAAAATGTAGTATAATAGTTTTTGAGTAGGAGGTCAATATGTTACTATCGAATTTCTTTACAACTACTGGTATGGATGAACAACCTACTAGTTACTTGTTTAATACCCCTCATTTTATATATTTGCTATTAAATATAATCTTATTTATAGCATTATGGAATATTCTAAAACGTATTTCTAAAAAGAAACAAAATGTATTATTAACAGTATTTTTAATCTTAATTATTGTACTCAAATATGCTGGAGATATCCTATTCATTTATGAATACTACAATGTTACGCCTGCATTATCTACTTATCCACATCCGTTTTGGGATGTTGATACCTTCTTTTCTTTCCAGATGTGCGGTGTTACTAATATTTTATTACCAATTGCTATTTGGACAAAAAGCAAAGCACTTAAAGAATTTGTCTTTACATCATCGATTCTTGGTGGAATGGCTGTTATTTTATACCCAGTTACGGTATTATATGGTCATCCAATCATGCTAACATTACCGATGTTAAGAAGTGTTACGGTTCATTTCTTCTTGTTATTCATACCACTGTATTTAATTGCTCGAGGCGATGTGAAATTGAATCCGAGACATTGGTGGCATACCGCTATAGGCGTTTTGTTACTTGGAGCTTGGGCAACATTTGGTAATTATGTAATTGATGTTGGAGATAATAATCTTTATTTAATGGAAAACCCATTCTTTGGAGGACCAGTACCAATTCTGAATATCGTACCAACTTATTGGCATATTCTATTACTAGCTGTATTGATAACAATTGGCTATACCCTAATATATAAAATCACCAAACTCTTTGAGCCTGGTGAATGGAAAATTTTTCTATTAAAATTTAAAAAGCCTAGTGAATAGGCTTTTTTTAATGCAAATTATTATACATAGTTATTAAAGTTTCAATATCTAAACTAGCTAAATATTCTAAATCTGAATAATAAGTAGACCCAGTAGCATTGAAAATTTCGATTGCTACAGCTAATTTGGTTTGTGAAATGTCCAAATCTATCAATAACTGTTCAATATTTGGTTCTTCGGAACCAAACATACGATCTTCCATTCCAGTTATACTAGCATCATTGGTATAATCTGGAACTGTTGATGTTATATAGGCCGGCATGGTAGTCGTAATGGTATTTCCTTCTAGCGCACCTGATTGATTCACAGAAGCTGAAGTAATGGAAATGATATGTTCAACATGTTCTAAAACCGTTAAGGTTGTGATATTGCTATTCAAACTGATTACATCGTTGATTTCTTCTTCTGATTCATAATCGCGACCGATGACACCAATTAATAGAAAAGCGTTATCTGATGTAAAATATCCATCTACAATGCCTTGCTCATAAATTAAATTCATGGCAGCATCAACAGATTTGTTCTTTAGTTTTAATCCTTCAATAAATAGTTCAGCATCGTCATTGACTGCATTGATGTTAACAACCCTATCAAATGCATTCAGTTCAATCTCTAAAGACGGATTGAAATCTATTGTCAGCATCGTAACCGGAGTAACCCTCATATATAGATAGAATGAAAATACAAATACAAGAACTATGGACATTGCTGAAAAAGCGAAGGTTTTAAAATGATTCGTTTTTTTATAGTTTTGTTTTACTATAAAATCATGAACATCAATCTTTTCGCATAAGTTCGGAATATTAAATTTAACAGAATGCTTTAATTCTTCATTAAATTCTTCTAATTTCATGTTCCTCATCCTTCAAATATTTTCTCATTTTTTTAACTGCTTGTTGATACGTCCAAGTAATCGTTCCAAGTGGTTTGTCTAATATCATAGAAATTTCACGATGTCTCATGTTTTCAATCACATGAAGCAAGAAGACATTCTTTTCAAATGTATTTAACACCATTAAAGCGGATTGAATCAACTCTTTATTACCTTCATGGTACTCCATATGATCATCAATGGAAAAACGATCCATATCCGAGTCTTCTACCTTGAATTCCCGTTTTCTCCTGTTGTATTCATTTAAAGCTAAGTTTCTAGCAATTGTTAGAATGTATGCGAGAGAATTATTTGTTTTATAATCGTAGAGTTTTTCCAAAAACTTCAGATAGGTATCTTGCATTATATCTTCAGTTAATGCTTTATCTCTTACGATTGGCAAAACTACAAAAAAGATTTTTCGATACGTCAATTTATAGATTTCATCAAAGACGGACTCATCACCTAATTTGAGTTTTTGAATATAACCTTCTAGATTATAATCCAAGATACTCACCCCTTTTTTTAATATTTTATCATTTTAAAAGGGATTTAGAAACTCTTTCATTAATATAAACAAAATAAAGAGCCATTTTATTGGAAAAAAAAAGACAAAAAATAAATTTTGTCTTATAAATTGCCTTTTCTTATTTTTCCATCCCTTTTATGAACAACAATGGATGTCTTTTGATTGATTGCTTTGATAGTAGCATATGCGATTGCTTCTTTTTGTGTTTCAAGAGACTTTACAATCTTATCGCTACCTTCTCGTTTTACATACCAATCATTATCTTCACGTTTGTATAATACGTGAAAACGACCTAAATCACGTTTTGGTTGTTTCGGTTTCACTGATTTTTTAACTGGTTTCGGTTTTGCTTGTTTTTGTATCTTCTCAACTGTTCTTTGATCATCAATTAGTTGATCTACTTGTTCAAAGTCGTCAACAATTTCATCATCATCTTCATTTTCGATTGATTCTTCATCCATTTCTTCAGGTTTCTCTTCTTGAATGGATTCTTTTACTTGCAATGTTTCTTCTATTACTTGTTTTGATTGAACTTCTTCCGTATTCTCAGACACAACTTCTATTGTTTTAAACTCATCTTCATATGTTTCTTTATTGTCATCATATAAATCATCAGAATTGGAATCCGTTTCCTCGTCTTCTTCATCGTCATTAGTTGTTGCTGGTTTTTCTATAACTGCTATTTCAGGTTCCTTTTCTTCTTTTTTCTTGTTCTTATGTTTAACCTTCTTGGGTTTTTTATCTACATTTACTGGTCTAGAGAATAATAGATAGCCTACTACCATAACAACAATAATACCAAGCAATATCAAGAAGAACTGAACATACTGTCCTATGAAATTTAAAAACATGACTATCACTCCTAACTAGAATAATTTTAATTGAATATTTAAATCTGGTTTATAACTATTAATAATATCCTTCATTGCATATAATACTTTATTTTTGCGACAAATAATTACATAACTTTTCTTTAACTCGGAAGCTTGTTCACTTTCCCAAGTAGTTTTTTGACCAAACAAATCGTAGTATTTAACCATATACTCAGGGAATTCTAAATCAATTACATCATAAAAATCTTTAATCTTTCTCGAGTCAAACCGAAGTGAGAAAGATGGATATATGAATTTCGCTCCAGCATGTAGTGCTTTGTCCATTAGAACAACAAATTGGTCTAACTGGTCATTTACATAAGGAATGACTGGTTTTATCAATAACCCGACATTGAGATTGAAATGATTACATTTAGATATGATCTTTGCAGCGTGATCAATCTTTAACGTTTCTCCAAATAATTCAGACTCAATATCTACTACCGCTGCAGGGATTGCTATTAGCAATGGATGATTTTTAGCGTACTGCGCTAGTAAATCCAAATCATCGATGATTTTAAGTGAGGTTGTTTCGATATATAAACCCATTTCATACTTTTCTAGGATTGATAGTATTCTAGACAAGGAATCTAGTCCATCATAGATATCAGGGTTGTTTTGCAGACCAATAATAGATCCGGACTCTTTCATCGATAATTCCATATCCAATCGATCATATCGTTCATCATGTAAGGTGATTGGACCTTCTTCATATACAGAATTGCTATCAATAGAGGTTGCATAATACTTAAATTTTGGATTATACCCAGTTAAAATATTCATAAAATAGTCCACACCAAAGAACCGTTTCTTGTTCTTATTTGGTGTTAAAATATGAAGACTCAAATGTTCCATAATAGCTCCTTTCTAAAAGCGCCAAATACCAGCTGCTAAGACTAAAAATGCAACAAGAACCCAGTAATTATACATTGTAAAACGTTTTTTCTTTTTGGTATAAATTTCATCCATTTCTTTCATGAGTTTCCGAACCTTCTTGAATTTTTCATTGCGAAACACAATTAAGAATGGTCTCTTCTTATTATAACAGATATTGTTCAAAGGGATGTTATGTTTTTTAGTGAGTGTATGCAAATCACCTAAAACTCCTTGATGATCTTTTCCATAGGTATTAAATAGAAAATATCCCAAATCTTTTTTGATTAAGCTATATAAATAAAGAATTATGTAAAAAACAACAAATATTCCTACTGTAATTAGGAACATATATCCGTTCGTTGCTCCTCTATAAAATACCATTAACACAAGAACTGCTATTAAGAATATAATAGTAATTCGATCCATTGAAAAATGATATCGAAAGATGGAATTTATTGTAAAATACCCTAAAAAAGCTGTTATTAAAACTTTTAATACAATTTCAAATGTAAGCATATTATCCCCTCAAAAATGGTTTTACCAATTTTAGTAATTCTTCTAAAGTCAGTTCTTCTGTTATTTTTAGTACTGGAGAAGAAACATCCTCTAGCCATAATAAATGTTGGCGTCTTGAACGCTGCGTTTCTGGATTGTCTTCATAGTCGCTTACCCATTGCAGAAAATTCAAATGCTGTAAATAGAGATCCCCATCAAGTAATATGCGATCACCAAAACGCTTAAATTCGCGTTCTTTAATCCGGTTGATCCGGATTTTTTTATCTAAATTTATATAGATGAATAAATCAATTTTTGGTTTTAATTCATCTGCTATACCAATCAAAGAACCTGATATCACTGTTGATGATTGATCATCCAATGCATTTTGAATTAATTTGCATGCAACATCATTTGTATTTCTTTGCGTAAATGGTGGATCAGTTTTTTGCCATAAGTAATCGTCGACATCAATGAATTTGTATTCATAGTCATGTGCGATGCTATTAGCTAATGTTGTAGATCCTGAACCAGATGATCCAAAGATATTTATTATTTTTCTGTCCATAAGACTCCCTATTTTGAAAACATTATTTTTTCGCTATTAAACATTTTGTTCAAAATAAATATAAATGCAGTTAGAAATGCAAGATTGGATATCACAGTAACAATTAGATATGCAAGAGCTTGAGCATCAAATGTAAGTATCGCAGTCAATGTTTGAACGGTATTGTAGATTGGTATGATATACAAAATCAAATTTGAATTTGCACCATTACCAAACATGGAACTTACTGAAACTAATATTGTTAAGATATAGATTGGCATAATGAGCGTGCTTGCTTCTTTTAAGTTTTTTGCATATGCAGATATAATTGAAATGATTCCTACAATGATAAATACTGTAGAGAATAGAACCAACAGAATCATAAGGTAATCGCTCAATTGATAGATATCCGTACTCACTCCATCTCCGAATTGAAGCAATTTAGGAAGTGAGAACATCACACCAATAAAAGAACTCGTTGCGGATATTAATGACAATATAGATAAAGCTAAAACCTTACCAATTGCAATCTCTTTTCGTTTCACCGGAGTAACTAATAACGTAGCAATCGTGCCTCGTTCTTTCTCACCAGCTATGGATTCAGGGCCAATAGACATCGCTCCTGAGAATAAGAACATGATGAGTAACATTGGTATTAAACTAGCAATAATAGTACCTATAAATTGATTTTCATTTATTTCTGTTCCAGTTTGATTAATATGAAAATAAGTGGTATCACCAAATAAATCAATACTCAAAGTTTCTTCATATCGCATTAAATAACCTACAAAGCTACTCTTCAAATCGCTAGAACTAATTTCGTTTGGATTGGAATACAAAGTAACAGTTGGTTTTTCACCACTACCATCGTAAGTAGATATACTATCAGCAAATACAATCAACAAAGACCATTCTTCATCATCAATCATTTGTTCGTACCCAAATACCGCTGATTCCGGAACAATAACAACATTTAATGTGCCAGCCTCATAATTCGGTTGATAAATTGCCGTAAATTCTGCTTGTGGATTAACAATCGCTATATCATAGACATCTTGCGTAGTCATGCTTGTCATTGCGGTACCAATAAATGTATAGACTAAGAATATCATTAAACCAGGTAGAATCATAATGGTAATTACCAAACGTCTGTCTTTGATGACACGATCCCATTCTTTTTTAAAAATGGTTAAAATATTTTTCATATAGATTCCTCCTCTTCTATTAAAGAGAAGAAATAATCTTCTAATGTTTCATTCTTTGTTAATAATTCATCCAAAGTACCGGCAATTTTTAACTTGCCATCAATAATAATCCCTACTCGATCACAAATTTTCTCTACCAAAGAAAAAATATGAGTTGAAACAATGATTGTCTTGCCTTCATCACGAAGTTCTTTTAAGAAATCCGTAACGACTCTAGCAGTAACGACATCAAGTCCATTTGTTGGTTCATCAAATATGATAATATCGGGATCATGAACAATTGATATAACGATTTGGATTTTTTGACGCATACCAGTAGATAAATCGCCAACTTTTACTTCTTTGAACTTATCAATCCCAAATTTAGTAAATAACTTCTCTTTTCTAGCTTCAGATACCATATCTGGTATACCATGTAATTTTGAAAAGTAATTGTACAAGTAATTTGGTGTAAAGAAATCTTCCAATTTTAAATCACTAGTTAGA
>CAZUQS010000070.1:0-7251 GCA_964622615.1 uncultured Candidatus Izemoplasmatales bacterium
ATATAGTTGCTCCATATAAATTGTTATTTCCATGAACCGCGTCAATCCCATAAATTAGCGGTATTCCACCTGATGAAGACAACGCTGAAAGCTGAAAGGCTTCATACATTTGAAACCACGTTTGCACATTGTTATCATATGAACTTGGATGTGAACCGCCGCCACTCAAAATCGACCCGATTCCGTATTGTTCTACTTGCTGAATTGAAATACTCGCTCTTTCTGCTTGAATCATCTGTGCTGCTTTTTCATGCAAACTCAATTCATCAAGCAATTGATTAACAATATCCTCCGTGGTCAATGTAGTTGTATCCATTATTGTTGTATCCATTGTTGTTGTATTTATAGTAAATGTATCTATAGTTGTTAATGCATTTGTTGTTGCAAGCGACGAAGTCTCACTAGCAACAATTGTACTAGTCGTACTGTTTGTTGCTAGATTTACAGTAGTTGTTTCGTTATTTGAATAATTACTACTGCAGCTGCTCAAAAATATTGCAATAAATGTCATTAGTAGTATTATGATTTTTTTCATATTTCACCTCTTAGCATTAAAAAGCATGACTCAAAATTGATTTTGTACTACTTCAATTTTAAAACCCTGCTTATCATTGAATTATTAACTACACTATTTTGAATTGAAGATAATTCCGAAATGGATATTACTTCTCTTGCCGTATTTTCCAATTATTTTTTCTTGCTATTTCTAAAAGTTGCTCATCAGGATTCACTGCTATTGGATGTCCCACTAAAAATAGAATAGGGGAATCATACCCCGAGTCAGCGTAAGCTTTACTTTCTTCTAAATCTGCATTTGGATAATTTGATGTAATTAAATCACACTTTTTTTGATGCATTACTATATCAACTTCATTAGAGGACAATAGTAGATTATTATCTAAAATTTTTGTTCCTAAAACATTATGAAATCCTTCTTTTAAAAATGGTTTCAAAATAATTGAAAAATTCCCACTTAATAATACTGTTTCATATCCTTCATCTATGTCTTTCTTCAATTGTTCCTTCATCACATGTGATATATGGGGCTTAATTGATGTATAAAACTCTTCAAGAAACAAGTCTAATTCAGAGAATTTAATACTTCGAAACAAGTCAGCGGACAAAGCCATAGCATACCTTCGGAATTTCACTTTGTCCCAACCAAAAAGGTTCAATTTATTTAATAGATAACGACGCATTATTTTACCCCAATATTTTTTATAAGCACGATTATTTAGTTTTTTTTCCTTCCATAATTTATATAAAAATGGTAAGGTTTGAATATTAATATATGTTCCATCGAAATCATAAATTGCTAGTTTCATAAATCCTCCAAATAGCGTAACTCCCAAACAACTTAGATACTATAAAATCACTATTAAAGAATTATTTTTTTAACCATGAAATCATAAATCTCCAAACTATTTTATATCCTTTTAACCATTGTATGTTTTGCTTTCCTTGTAACATTTTTTTTACTAAATATGGAGTAACTTCTTCTACTTCGTTTGCTAATATTTTTGTTATTTTACTGTCTTCTTCATCAATATTGTGTTTGATAAAATCTGTGTATACCATTCCTGGTGATAATGTGCCGACAAAAATATTCTTGTATCTCTTTAATTCTTTATTACAAGCTTGCGAAAAAAAGGTTAATAATCTTTTTGAAGACCCATAAACAATTGTTTTGGGAATCATCATATTATTACTTCCAAGCCCTTCCATATTATATATTTTTCCAAATCCTTGTTTTTGCATTAAATTTAGAGCAACACTTGTTCCTAACATCATTCCTGTTACATTTGTATCGATGACTTTTTTAATGTTCTCTTCACTTAACTCTTTAAAGAATAAATTGTCTTGATTCACTCCAGCGTTATTTATCCAAATGTCTATTCTTCTAAACTGCTTAACTGCTTTTTCAGCCGCATCAACCACATCAGTTTTATTTCGAACATCACATATAAGTCCCAAAAAATTACCTGATAAATCAGATAGCGCTTTTTGCACTCCTGTCTCACTCGTGCCTGTAAAGGATACATTATGTCCTTTTTTTAAAAATTCTTTGACTAGACCCCGTCCGATTCCTCTAGTACCACCAGTAATAAATATATGCATAGAAACACCTCCTACAAAGATATGTCTAATTATACCATTTATAAATTACATAAACAAAAAATAGCATTTTTTTATAAAATATATGCACAAATTCTCATTTACTCTAAGCAAGTATAATTTGCAAGTATCCACCTTAAGTATGATATAATAAAATAAAAATTTATAAAAAGCAATTTTATGTTTTTATATACAAAGGAGCTTTCATGAAGAAAACAATTATCGTTCTATCATTTTTTATATTACTTTTTCTAATTGGTTGTGGAAATGAAGAAATCACATCTTTTTTAACTACTCAAACTACTAATTCTACAACCGAAACTTCAACAAGCACAACGAATGTTGTATCATCCACACAAACGACATTGCAAACAACAACATCGGGAACAACTACATTGCAAACAACATTACCAACAACTACTGCTGAAGTTACCACACTCACAACAATCAATGAAAATATTGAAGAAGTGATTGGGTTAGAATCTGCTGATGTGATTTTAAATCATTATTTTAATCCAACTAAGGATGTTAAAATTTTAACAACTGAGGGAGATGATATCACATCACTCCTTAAAATAGAAGGTAATGTTGACTACGGTACCGTTGGTTCTTATTCACTTATTTATTCTTTAGAATTTGATGAAGAAACCTTAAGCACCACAAGAGTTGTTAATGTAATAGAAGGTAGTTATGTTGCTCCTTCAGGGTCTAGGCCAACCATTCCAACAGGTAAAATTTCACTTTTGTTAGGTTCGTATTTCAATGGTGTGACCTCATTAATAGACCATCCAACAAATCCTATCTTTATTGAGTCTGATTTGTTGGATTATGCAATTCCTTCGAATGGATGGTGGACAAGTTTACTTGTTGCCAATCACGGAGGAAGCAATGGTATTTATACCAATCCTTTACGAACATCTTTTGTGAATGAAGGATTAGAAATTACAAATCCATTAGATGGATTCGTTCAATATTGGAATGTTAATGATCTTCAAACAATAGCTCAATTCCCTATTTCTCTAAAAGATTCCTTTCTGAGATCTAGTGATTTAATCAGCGGCTATACTACTAAAGTAATTGATTATAGCGATTCACATGTTAAAGTTTCCATGAAAAACAATTCCACTCAAGAGGATAATGTTGTGGTAACACTAGTTCAAGGTTCACCATATGTATTTATTGAAACATCAAATAGAGACTCTTTGAGCTATACTCTTGATGTTAATGGCGTTGATAACTACGAATATTTTGATGTAGGTGGTAATCTTATTACAGGGAATACTTACACAGGGGATTCTGTTATAGTTAAAATGGTTCATAGACATTCGGGATATAATACAAGTCCCCCCGCTAATGTTTTATCTCCGCAATTTGAAGATAAATACTATTTGGTAAATGCGCCCGATGAAACAGTGTTCCAAATCAACTCAAGAAATCATCCATTTGGTTTGCTGAACAATTTAGATATGGACTTAGGTGATGGTAATTATTTATCTATCGCAGCAATAAACAATCTGTCTGAAGCAAGTTTTTACCATGAACATGGATACTCTTTTATAACAAATACTAATACAGATTTTGATATTGATTATTCAAAAAGCATAGTCAATACACATTATGAATTTTCATCACAACTGGTTCGGGCTGAATTTGATGACGCTCCCATCGTTGCTTTAATGCCTCATCACTACAAATACTCTGATGTAGAAACAACAGAATTTTCATATAGAACTGTAAGAGGCACTTTAAAAGTAATGGAAGGTAATTATTTTAATACAGAGTTATCATTCAATGGTCTTGTGCCAGGATATACGTTGCCTGATAATACTGAGTTTTCTTCCGCAACCACGGTGGAATATCTACAAGATTTAGATACGCAAATCGACTTAACTGATCCAGATGGATTTATCAATGATGAAGCACCTTATTGGAATGGAAAAGCAATTTATCCATTATCTCAAGGGATTATTATTGCAGACCAATTGGGTGAAGAAGTTCTGAAAAATAGTTTTATTGATAAATTGAAATACATCTTAGAAGACTGGTATTCATACACGAATTCTTCTGATGAAAAATTTCTGTACTATAATAATGCTTGGGGAACTGTATACTACTCAAATAACGATTTTAATACAGCAAGTGAATTGAGTGATCATAGTTTCACCCACGGGTATTTAATTTATGCTTCTTCTGTACTCGCAATGTATGATCAAGATTTTGTAGACAATTATGGAATGATTGTTGACCTTCTTCTAGATGATTACATGTTTCCTCAAAAAGACAATGGAGCGTTTCGATATTTAAGAAATTTCGATACTTGGGCAGGTCATTCTTGGGCACATGGATTTGGAACATTCGCCGAGGGAAACAACTTGGAATCTACAAGTGAAGCCCTGAATTCGTGGAGTGCAGGATATTTATGGGCACAAGCCACAGGAGATCAAGACAGAATGGAAGCTGCAATCTATGGCTTTGCTACCGAGTTAAGCGCAATTAAAGAATACTGGTTTGATTATGATGATGAAAACTGGGACCCTGCGTTTGGAGATTATGTAGACGTTGCTGGTATCGTATGGGGCGGAAAGCATGATTATGCTACATGGTTTGGAGCGAATCCAACATTCATATATGGTATACAATGGTTACCTACTGGAGAATATCTTACAAATTACGCAATAAACGAATTTGAATATAATAGATTGCATGATATTTTCACTACTTATTTAGCAGCTAAATCGGGTGTGATTGATACTTGGTATACAAATATGTGGTCCATTCAAGCTATTATAGACCCTGTTCAAGCTATGCAAAATTTTGACTCATTACTAGTACTTGGAGATGATTATCCTGCAGAGTTAGTTGGGGCATACTGGATGATAAATTCACTTCAGTCACTAAACAAAAGGACTGAGGAAGTCTGGATGAAACTTGAGTTAGGTATTAGTTCAACAATTTATGAAATAACTGAAGGCCAGTATGTTGCTTTAGTTTGGAATAGCAGTGAAGATAGCCATAATGTAGTTTTCTATACTGAAGATGGTGTATTATACAATGCTACAATTAATGCTAAAACATTTACAAAAATTGATTTAAACTAGATATTCATTTAAAAATAAAAGCCATTTTTTCAAGAGTTAGACTCTGTTTAAATGGCTTTTTATTTATATTTCAATTTCAGCAAACACTCCATAATGATCACTGACTCTACGTTTTTTAAATAAAATAGATTGATTGATTAATTTGATTTTTCTGTTCGTCATAATATAATCAATTCTTGATTCTTTAGATTTGGAGACATCATCACCGTGAAATGTAATTGCATTGACATAGTTCTTATGGTGACTGAAAATATCATGCCAACCCAAACCCATAATATACTCGTATTCTTTAGAATCACCTGCAATATTAAAATCACCAGCTAGAATAGCCAACCCATTCTCATTCAAAACACCTGATGCTAAATCAAACTGATCTTCAAATATTTCAAGATCATCAGTCCACCCAAAATGTGTAGTTGCTACTCTAATATTTTTATTGTCTAAATTTAAGTCATATGCAAGCACTTTTCTAGACTTCCAGTTTTGATAATCTGCCGTTTTTGAAATGAGTTTTGAGATTTTATTGTTTAAAGGAAATTTCGATAAAATTCCCACTCCTTCATCGTAGATACCATATCCCATTTTTATTGGTTCATAATAATAGAAATAGTCTACGCTTTGTTCTTTCAACATGTTTTGTAAAATATATCCATAGTTATCATCTTTTATGTTTTCTTTAATGATTTTTAAATCATGCGTTTGAGCTACTTCTTGTAAAAATATGATGTCAGCATTGCAGTTCATAATTTCATTGACTATGATTAGTTGTTTATTCTTGACATCTGTCTCTGCATAGCAGTGTAGATTGATTGTTAATAGTTTAAGTTTCATTATTATTACCCCGTTATTTTCTGATTAATAATCTCTAATTGTTATAATTGTTTCATCATCAAGTATTGATCTATATATTTGTTATTCCATTTTATTGATTTCTTGTCTTCGCCATATATATAAAATCCTATTTTTTTATATAGGTCTATCGCTGCAACATTGCTAGTTACTACAGACAATTTAACGATTTCTACATCTAAATCCATCAAATGCTTTAATCCAAAGTAAATCATCTTTTTTGCTAATCCAAGATTCCGAAACTCTTTCTTCACATAAATACTATTTAAATTTGCTACATGCCTTAATTTTTGTCTAGGATTTAAAACAGCGAGGCCCATGCCCACAAGTTCTTCTTTATAAAATGATCCAATAGTAATGATGTCTTTTTTTGTTAGACGGTTTATCCACATTTGTTCAGCAAAGCGATTCTCTTCTTCAAAGCTTGATCCAAAATTAGCTGGTTCGTTTTCAAGAAGCTCTAATCTCAAATGTTTATATAGTGGTAAATCTTGAATATCTAGTTGCCTTATTTGCACGAATTCTTCCATATAGAATCTCCTGTTTATTACATTAACTTATATATTATAGCACAACTTTATGTGTATGTGTAAGGTGCCTATGTTCTGTTTTCAAAATAACTAAAAAATAGAATTTCTTTCAGTTAGAATTCAAACTTTTTGGCAAATATTCTAGCAATTGTCTAATTGGTGTATTTGCCAACTTCTTTCTTGTTCCAAAATTGCAGTTACATCTTCATCATTTTTGTGAATTTCTTTCAGTGCAGCTATTACATACATTGCAGCTTTTTCTGCGTGCATTTTTACATGACATGTCGCTAACATATGACTAACTCCTCTCATAATTAGAGCAGATACTTTGTCTAAATCTTCTATCTCCCTCGCGTATTCCAAAATTTCAAAACAATATGTTCTTGATTCCCACATAGAAATCTCATCTTGAATCCATGACTTTAAGAGGTTTATCGCTTTTTTTGGTATGTCAATTTCTGGATATTTCTGCTCAAAAATTGGCAATACTCTTCTTATACATAATATTGCCCAGCTTGCTAACTTTTTTGATTCTTTCACTTGAATTCTTTTTGCAAGTTCTGGATCATGCTTTGCTAAGCTAAATGATTTCATATCCATAAAGAACTCCTTTAAAGATTTATTGTTAAATTAAACTAAATTCTTCATATATATATTAT
>CAZUQS010000071.1:0-7188 GCA_964622615.1 uncultured Candidatus Izemoplasmatales bacterium
TATTTATTGTAAAAAGATATTTAATAGATATAAAACTCTTATTTATACTCAATTATCTTAACTATGTACATTATTAAAAATCGCATTTTTTCAAATGAACTATATTAACGCGTTACTGCCCACACATAAAACAATAAGTATGTGACAACAAATCCACCTAAAATAAACAAAAATACTGGTAGGTAAGCTAAGTATGCACCCTTAATGATTGCCCATCGTTCTTTTGGCAATAAATTAAGGTCCATAAGTTTTTGCTTCCTTTTAATCGTTTTCTTGCTTTGATACCAAGAAAACCCATCAACATTCATGTTTGAAACGGTTCGTCCGTCATCAATGACATCCATTTTTTTCTCTTTTTTTCTAAACATTGTTCACATCTCTATTCTTGAGGATATAAATGACAAGCTACTCCGTGTCCTTCTTCATATTCTTTAAAAACCGGATTAACAGTCTTACATATCTCCATGCATTTTGAACATCTAGTATGGAATTTACAACCCTTAGGAGGGTTTGCAGGACTTGGAATGTCTCCTTCTAAAATAATTCGTGTTTTTTTTGCTTCAGGATCAGGTATTGGAATAGCCGATAATAGTGCCTCCGTGTACGGGTGCATTGGATTATCAAAAATATGTTCTCTATACCCTTGTTCCACAACACTACCTAAATACATAACCATAATTTCGTCAGAGATATATTCAACTACTGATAAATCATGTGAGATGAATATATATGTAATCCCAAATTTTTTCTGCAATTCTACAAGTAGATTAATAATCTGTGCTTGAATGGAAACATCAAGCGCACTTACTGGTTCATCACAAACAATTAAGTCTGGTTTTAATGCTAACGCACGTGCAATACATACTCTTTGTCTTTGCCCACCTGAAAACTCATGAGGATAACGACTATAGTAATAAGATGGCAACCCACAAGATTCCATTACACTTGCAATGTAATCACGGAATTCTTCAGGAGGAACAATTTTATGCTCTCTAACTGCCTCACCAATAATCTCTCCAATTGTCATACGAGGACTTAAACTCGAATATGGATCTTGGAATATAATTTGGATCTTTGGTCTAAGTTTTGTAAGTTCTCTTCTTGATAATTGACGAATATCAATCCCATCGTACATTACAGACCCACCAGTTATGCTATATAATCTTAATATTGTACGTCCAAGTGTTGTTTTACCACATCCACTTTCACCTACTACTCCAAGAGTTTTTCCTTCAGTAATGGAAAAACTAACTCCATCAACAGCTTTCACATAACTTTTGTTTTTTTCAATCCAAGCAGACCCCATAGGGAAATACTTTTTCAAATCTTTTACGACTAAAATTTCTCTCTTTGAACCCTCTTTGCTTGTACGTTCTTTTGTTTGATTCTTCTTCAAAGCATTGTTTTTAGTAGGTGTATTATTCAATTCATTATTTTCATTTTTTGGCATTTTTACCACCCGCTTTAATCTTCGCAAATTCTTCTGACATTTCCGTAAACAAATGACATGCGACTTTATGAGATTCTGAAACATTACTTAATTTTGGATATGGTCCATCACATTTATCAAATTTTTTATTACAACGATCTTTAAAGTAACAATAATCTGGCAAATTAATTGGATTTGGAACATTACCTGGAATTGTATAAAGAGTTTCAGCATTAAGATTCAATGCAGGAATACTCTTTTGTAGTCCAACTGTATAAGGATGCATAGGTTTCTTAAAGATTTCTTTTGCAGTGCCTTTTTCAATAATTCTTCCTGCATACATAACAACTACATAATCTGCCATTTCTGCAATAACACCTAAATCATGTGTAATCAACATAATTGATCCATTGATTTTAAGTTTAATATCACGAAGCAAGTCAAGAATTTGAGCTTGAATTGTAACATCTAAGGCAGTAGTTGGTTCATCTGCAATAATTAAGTTTGGATCACAAGACAATGCCATTGCAATAACAACTCTTTGACGCATCCCACCTGATAATTCATGTGGATATGCACTATAAATTTTATCTGGCATAGCTATATTAACAAGTGTCAGCATAGCAATTGATTTTTCTTTTGCTTCTTCTTTTGTAATACCAGGGAAATGCAAGAATAATATTTCATCTAATTGATTCCCAATTCTAAACACAGGATTTAAACTGGTCATTGGCTCTTGGAAAATCATACTCATTTCTTTTCCGCGAATTTTGTTCATGTCAATTTTTGGTACGTTCGCTATATCATAGCACTTGCCATCCTTAGCTGCGTAACGAATTGAACCACTGTGTATTTGACCTTGTGGACTTTGTAATAATTTCATTAATGCTAAACTAGTTACACTTTTACCACAACCACTTTCACCAACCACACCAACGATACACTTTTTAGGGATGTCAAAAGACACACCATCAACAGCTTTAACAACTCCTGAGTCCGTGTAAAAGAAAGCATGAAGATCATCAAATTCAACGATGTTGTCAGGATCTCTCATAGTAGTAAGATATTCTTCTTCTGGAACATTTCTACGATTGTTCTTTCTTTCCATCGCGCGAATTATTTTATGATTTTCTTTTGCTGTTTGTTTAATATCCTTGCTACTTATATAATGTTTGTTTAATTCTTTATTTCTAGCTTTTCTTTTATCTAATCTTTCTTTAATTTTCATCATAACATTCACCTATCTCTTCATCTTAGGGTCAAAAGCATCACGAAGCCCATCGCCAACAAAATTGAAAGCTAAAACAGCTAACACGATACAAACACCTGCAGGAACCCAAATGCCAGGATAATTTTGAAGGATATCTCTACCAGCAGCACCACTTGTGGAACTAATCATAGTTCCCCACGCAGCATACGGGAAAGGAATCCCTAAACCTAAATATGATAATGTGGATTCTGTTAGAATTATTCCACCAAGACCCAAGGTAGCTGAAACGATAATTTGTGGCATAATATTTGGTAAAATGTGTTTGAAAATTTTACGTTTTGTACTGAGGCCTGTTGCTTCAGCAGCTAACATATATTCCAATTCACGAATACCCAAAATTTGACCTCTTGCCAATCTAGCAAATCCCGACCATCCGAAGAAAGTCAGTATTCCCATCAGATAGTAAATTCGAAGTCTCGCAGGTACACCCCAACTATCAATTAAGGATGCTGCTAGTAATAATATTGGTAATCCAGGCAAGCAAATGAACACATCAACAGTACGCATAACTACTTGGTCTACCCAGCGTCCAAAATAACCCGCTAGAGATCCAAAAAATACACCCACAATAACTTCTGAGAAAATAACAATGAATCCCAGGAGTAATGATACTCGACCACCATACATTAATCTCGTCAATACATCGTAGCCATATTGGTCCGTACCGAAAATATGTTCCCAAGAAGGTAATGTTTTGGTAAATACCTTATAAGGTTCACTTACTTCTGAAAAATTATATACCACATCTTCCGCTAACCCTGTATCAGGATTAATTTCGGAAACAACAATTTTATGAGGTAATACAGATACTACCCATTTATAATCACCACTAAGTTCTACTTCACCATAAGGTGATAACAGTGGTCCTATAAATGAAAATATAAATAACAGTAGTAATGTAACTAACCCAATAATAGATAATTTGCTCTTGAAAAATCTTCTAAGAACCATTTTCCCAGGGCTAATTACTTTTGCAGTACTAGCAATAGATAATTCTTTTGCTGAAGATTCAATTAAAACTTCATCTAGATTATTATTTTTCGCTTCTTTTTCATTCAAATCTTTAAACTCACTCATTATCTCGCCCCCCTCACTAAACTAACTCGAGGATCCACAACTGCATACATCAAGTCGGATAATAGAATTCCAATAACGGTCAATAAGGATATAAATAGATTATATGCCATTACAAAAGGAATATCTCCCTGAGTAACAGCTCTATAGGCGGCTTGACCAATGCCATCAATACTAAAAATTGTTTCAGTAATCAATGCTCCACCAAACAATCCTGGTAATATACCAGCAAAAATAGTTACAAGTGGAATCAAAGTATTTCTAAAAGCATGTTTATATATTACTTTATGTTCGCTCAACCCTTTGGCGCGGGCTGTACGGATATAATCAGCATTCAAAACTTCAAGCATATTTGTACGAGTATATCGCATTAGGCCCCCAATAGAAAGTATAACTAGAACACTAATAGGCAAGATTAAATGATGTAGATTATCTAATAGCACAGGCAGGTTCGAGTTTGGATTGGTCAATCCCGCATAAGGGAACCATCCTAACTGAATCGAGAATATTTTTAATAGCAATGCTCCGAAGAAAAACGAAGGCAAGGATATTCCCATCATAGCCAGCACCGTAACTGAGTAGTCAACAACACCATATTGTTTCGTTGCGGATGTAATACCAAGTGGAATTGCAATAAGAAACTGCAAGACCGTTGCAATGAATGCAAGAATAAATGATATTCTACTTTTGTCAGCGATAATATCTAGGACCATGGAACTCGCAACTGGTCTTGTAAGCTGATTGCCGTCTATATCATAAATTGGTTCACCCTCCTGATCGAAGAGCAGTTCCACATCCCCTGTAGTTACAGAGAATATGAATGAATCTCCCCATTCACCATGTAAAATATTGTTTAGCCAAATTAAATAACCTTCAAAAACAGGCGAAGTAAGACCATAAATCGCTCTTTGTTCTTCAACCATTATCGCTATTTGACCAGTATCATCCAATTGAATTTGCGTAGCGTATTTTGCTTCGACAAAATCCAATCCTGGTTTAATTCTAACAAGTCCATATATTATCATTGAAACACCAAAAAGAATTAATACAGACAATGCTATTCTTTTTATTACGTATTTTATCATATTAACAATAATAAGGCCCAATCATAATGACTGAGCCCTATAACTCCTTGTAAATTATTTGTAAAACTTAATCATTCAATTTTTTTAGTTATTAGTTCATGTCTTCAGCATAACCAACGAATACTTGTGTAGCAGTATTGCCTTGTATACCTGTAGCAAAACTTAATTTCCATATTTCAGACAATGGTCCCCAATAAGGAGTAACGATTGTTGAAACTGTAGTTTGATCAATTACTGTACCATTGTATACAAATAAGTTCTTTCTTTGATACGTTGGTATTTCAATGTTTAATTGAGCTAGAACTTCTAATGCTTTTGCATAGATAGGAGCTCTTTCTTCAGCTAACATGAATTTAGTACCAAGAACGATTAATTCTCCTAAATATTCAAGAGCTTCTGTTTGATTCATTGTTACTGTAGTGTTATCTAATTTAATAACATCAATAGTACCAAGAAGATCGTCATCACCATTTGCATGTAACCATTGGATACCATTTGAAACAACAGAGTTTGCTTGTGATAAATAATGGTTTACTTGATACATATCTGGATCTTGAGTTGATCCCCATGCTAATGCATAAACACCAACAGGACCAAGTTTGATATTAGCGATAAGATTAGTATCAGTAACGATATTAACAGTAACACCAATTGTAGCTAATAATGTTTGTGCTTTTACATAAACTCCACCAGCTGGATGCGCATCTGCTCCAGAAGGTAATGTGAAGTCGATTGGATCGATATCTGTAAATTCACCTAATGCTTCACTCCATGTATGACCAGCAAGTTTGAAATATGCAATTGTAGTAGCTAATGATTCATCGAATGGATAGATATAATCAGCACCTTCAGGATATGCCCAAGAAACTTGAGACATTGAACGTGTAATTAAGTCAGCTAATCCATTTGGATAGTAATCTAAAACTTTTGACATATCAAATACTGTAGTTAAAGCGATACGATCATTTATGTTAGGGAATACTTGAGGATTAACCTCGATGTAACCATAACCAAGATTATCAACTAATACAGCAACTAGATCATCATTTAATGCAACATCTTCCATAACGTCAGCAGTCGCACTTACAGTAGCGTAAACAACGTCTCCTGCTTCTAATGCGCTATATTCAGCACCAGAAGAAATAATCTTTAAAGCAACATTATTAATATTTGCATTATATACATTGTCTCCACCTAAAGTTTCGAAATATTCATTTCTTTCAAAATAAACAGTTCCATCGCCAGGGTCTACACCTTCAAATGTATATGTTCCTGCACCGAATGGAGCAGCATTTGATGAAGCTAAATGAGCCATATAAGCAGGGTTGTCAAATTCAACACCATAATTAACGATTGCACCAAAAGTAGGGAAATATCCAGCATTGTAGTAATGTTGAGGTGCAACAGTTACTCCTAATGAAAGAACAGCTTTAGGATTTTGTTCTGTTAATACGATTTTAATTGTTTCATAAACTTCAGTGTCCATAGTTGTTGTGCCTTTTACTAAACCAGCGATAGCAGGAACATCACCAACTGAACCGTAATCTGAAAGGAAATCTCCAGATGAAGTTACAACGAAATTCGATGAAGCACTTTCATAATCAGCAAGACCAAAATATCCATCAGCAAAGTCAACTTTTCCAGCTACTCTATTAGCATCTAAAATTTCATTAAAATAAACTTCAGCAGTTAAATCAGCAACATTATAAACTGTACCAGAAGCACCTGTAAATGTTAATCCATCAACAGCAATTGCTCCGTATCCCCACATGTCCATACCATAAGCAACTTGTAAAGTAGGGCTAGCAGTAACGTCAGCAGGTACGAAACCAGCTCCGCCAGATCCTAATGAAGAGTATGCATCGATGTACAATGCTCCAGCAGCATTAGTAGCGTTTGTATAATTAGTAACTACATAATCTATGATTTCTTGTGCAAATTGAATACCTCTATCGTTAAAATAACCAAGATAAGTATCAAATTCAGCTTCTGTATACACGGTATTTGCAACGTATCCAGCAACAAAGTTGTCATCCGCTAACATAGCATCTATTTTTGCAGATAATACGATAGAATCTGGAACTTGTGATCTAAAGTCAGCTAAACCAAGAATAGGCAATGTATATAGAGTTGATGATCCGTTATAAGAAGGATCTAAATATGCATAATAGTTAAATAGAACGTCATTCGCATCGATTGCTGTTCCATCACTAAATTTTGCACCATTTTTAATAACTATTTCATATACTACATAATCTCCATCTTCATACTCAGCTTTTGGAGCATAAGTAGTTAGATTGTCTATATAGTAGATTGAATAGCTTTTTGCA
>CAZUQS010000072.1:0-7078 GCA_964622615.1 uncultured Candidatus Izemoplasmatales bacterium
CTATTACCTAATTTAGACTTTGTTTGCCCTTCAAATTGCGGGTCTGGATGTTTGATGGAAATAATTGCAACAAGCCCCTCTCTAGTATCCTCGCCTAGTAAAGATTCATCTTTTCTAAAAATATTTGATGTTCTTCCATAATTATTCAAAATAGTAGTCAAAGTTCTTCTGAAACCTTCTTCGTGAGTACCGCCTTCTTGATTTGTAATGTTGTTTGTGAACGGATATATATTTTGTGCATAACCGTTATTATATTGCAACGCTATTTCAACAAGAATATTATCTAGTTCTCCTTCAAAATAAGCTACTTCTTTATGAAGAACATCTTTTCCTTCATTTAGGAATGAAACATATTCTTGAACTCCGCCTTCATAACAGTAGTCTTTTTCAATAATTAATGAGTCTTTTCTTTTATCAATGACAGCGAATTGAATTCCTTTGTTCAAGAAAGCAAGTTGTTGTATTCTGGTTCTTAGTATTTCGAATTCAAAAGCTTGAGTTTCTACAAATATTTCAGGGTCTGGTAAAAATGTTACTACAGTTCCAGATTTATCCGTATCACCTACAATTGTCAATTCTTCATCAACAAATCCGTGATCAAATTTAATAACATATTGTTTTCCATCTTTATTGATTTCAACAATCATCTTTGTACTCAATGCATTTACAACAGAAGCTCCTACACCGTGTAGTCCCCCTGAAACTTTATATGAATTGTGATCAAATTTACCACCAGCATGCAATGTTGTGTACACTGTTTCTACAGAAGGCCTACCAGATTTTGGATGAACTTCAACCGGAATACCTCTTCCGTTATCTGTGACTCTAATATGGTTCCCAGGTAAAATCTCCACTGTAATAGAATCACAAAAACCAGCTAATGCTTCATCAACTGAGTTATCTACTATTTCCCAAACCAAATGATGTAACCCTCTAGAACTAGTCGTTCCGATGTACATCCCTGGTCGTTTTTTTACAGCCTCTAATCCCTCTAAAATCTGGATATTACTGGCATCATATTTGTTATAATCATCCATTTCTATATTCCTCCTTGATAGTGTTGTTCTGAACTCTAAAAATTGTTGCATCTTTTAATATAGAATCTTGTAAATTTTGTAAATTTGTTGTTGTAATAATCGCTTGTGCTTCTAACTTGTAAAGATATTTAATGAGTTTGGTTTGTCTTATAGAATCTAATTCACTAAACACATCATCCAATAAGAATATAGGCCTTTCACCATTGATATCAAAAATAATGTCACTGATGGCTAGCAATAATGCTAACACCATGATTCTTTGCTCGCCCTGAGATGCATTATCTTTTGCTGGTAAATCATCTATAATAAAATCATAATCATCTCGATGTGGCCCGTAATTTGTCGTTTTTAAATATATGTCGTTTTTGTACTTGCTCTTAAGTGTTTTCTCAATATCATTTTCAATAGACGGTTTATATTCAAAAACAAAGTCTTTGGTTTTGTTAGATAGAAAGTTATACATTTTCTTTAACGTTAAATTTATTTTTCCTACGAAGTTTCTTCTAAAATCAATGATTATGCTTGCAGACGTAGCTAGTTGTTCTGTAATAATGTCCAACAGAGTGAAGTCCTCCGATTTAGAATCTGATAATTTCTTTAACAATTCATTCCTTTGCTTTAATAGAAGTTTGTAATTTGATAACTCGTATAGATACTGTCTGTCAATTTGTCCATACACAATATCTATAAAATATCTTCTATCTCTAGGTGAACCTTTGATGATCATAAGGTCTTCAGGCAAAAAAGCTAAAACATTTACCGATCCAATATAATCACTTAGCCTCTTTATCTCATTATTATTAATTAATGCTTTTTTTCCTTTGTCTGAGATTACTAAGTTCAACTTCAAGTCCTTGTTTTTCATAAGAACATGTGTGCTAATTCTAGAAAATTTTTCATTATACATAATGGTATTTGAATCATTTGTTTTATAGGATTTAGCCAAGGATAAAAAATATATTGCTTCTAGTAAATTGGTTTTTCCGCTTCCGTTATTGCCAACAAACAGATTAACCCCTTTACCAAAAACAACTTCTTGTTTTTTATAATTCCTAAAATTATACAACAATAAATTCTTAATTATCATTGGCTACAATAAGATAGTCTACAGACTCAATTTGTATTTGGTCTCCAGGATATATCTTTTTACCTCGACGATTTTCTAACTGATTGTTTAAGAATATTTCATTATATAAAATGTAATTTTTGACTTCTCCGCCGGAACCAACTATACTTAAAAATTTTAATAATTGTCCTAATGTTATATATTCAGTTTTGATAGCTACTTTTTTCATATTTTCACCTATATATATTTATATATATATTATATATTATATTAGGGAAAAAATCAATCTATTTAAGTCAAAAAATAGCTTATTTTGAACTTTTATTTTATATGGTTATGAACCCTTGTAAATTCATAAAAAAAGCCTCTAATTTGAAATTAATTAGAAGCTTTTACTTTTAGTTTATTAATAATACTATTTTTTGTAAGAATTCCACCATTGTATACAACCAATGACGTTCTAATTTTATATTATCAAGTATAATGTGTATTCGATCTTTTTTATATGCAAATCGTATAGAGTTTGAAATCTCAATACCTGTTTTAAATAGTTCATCTCCCGCTAAAGACTTGGTGCCATCAAATGATAAGGTTAGAGAAACGTTTGTTTTGTTCTCGGAAATCTTTTCAACACCAATTTGTCTGGTCAAAAACTCGAATAGCTTCTCATAAATATATATTTCCAATTTCGCATCATATTTACCAAATCTATCAGTCAATTCTCCCAACAAATCATAAGCCCCTTCTATAGATGTGATTTGTTTAATTTTCTTGTGCATCTCGACTTTTATGTAATCATCTTCAATATACTTTTTGTCTATAAACCTAGAAACATGGGCCTTAACGCCTGGTTTTAATTTTTCTGTTTTTGGGTTTTTATTAACACCAGAAATCTCTTCTTCGAGTATTTTCATGTACATATCTATCCCTACAGAGTCTATAAATCCGGATTGTTCTTTCCCCAAAACATCTCCCGCGCCTCGTATGGATAAATCACGAATTGCTATTTTAAAACCTGATCCTAACTCTGTAAATTCTTTAATTACTTTTAATCTTTTTTCGGCCTCTTCAGTTAGTAATTTATTTTTCTTATACATTAGAAATGCATAAGCGATTTTATCACTTCTACCAACCCTTCCGCGTATCTGATATAGCTGGGATAGCCCTAAATTATCAGCATTATGAACTATTAACGTATTCGCGTTTGGTATATCAATACCCGTTTCAATAATGGTAGTCGTTACCAAAACATCTACTCTGTGATTAACAAAATTATCAATTACTTTCTCTAAATCCCTTTTTTTCATCTTCCCATGCGCAATGTCTATTCGCGCTTCAGGCACAAGTTTTTGTAGTTTGTCAGCGATGAATTCAATATCATCAACCCTATTGTATAAATAGAAGGTTTGACCGTCTCTTGCAAGTTCTCTCTCAATTGAATCTTTGATAATTATTTCATTTCTTTCTAGTACATAAGTTTGTATAGGGTATCTGTTTTCGGGCGCAGTTTCAAGCAAAGACATGTTTTTTACGCCCATTATAGCCATATTTAAAGTTCTTGGTATTGGGGTCGCTGATAAAGATAGCACATCAATGTTAACCTTGATTTCTTTTATCCTCTCTTTATGTAAAACTCCGAATCTTTGTTCTTCATCGATAACTAATAATCCTAAATTTTTAAATTCTATGTCTTTACTCAATATTCTATGGGTCCCAATAAGAATATCTACTGTTCCTTCTTTCAATTTCTTAAGTATAATATTTTGATTTTTCTTTGTAATGAATCGGTTAAGTAATTCTATGTTAATTCCATAATTTTCCATACGATCAATGAATGTATTGAAATGTTGTTTCGATAATACCGTAGTTGGTGCTAAGTATGCAACTTGTTTTCCATTTAAAACAGCTTTGAAAGACGCTCTTAAAGCTATCTCTGTTTTTCCAAATCCTACATCCCCACAAATTAATCTATCCATAGGTGTTCTTTTAGACATATCTCTAAAGACATCTTGTATTGTTTTTTCTTGGTCAATAGTTTCTTGATAAGGAAAGTTCTCTCTAAAATCATGTTCTAATTCTGGAAACTCTTCAAAAGCAAATCCAATTGAATTTTCTCTGCTTGCATATAGTTTTATTAACTGATCGGCGATTTCTCGAATTTGTTCTCTTACTCTGCTTTTTGTTTTAGACCAATCACTACCGCCTAATTTTGACAGTCGAGGAGAAAATCCTTCACCTCCAGAATACTTATGTATTTGATCTATCGCATCTAGAGAAATATATAATTTATCTCCACCTCTATATTCGATATGAATATAATCATTAATTGTATTTCCAAATTTCATTGTTTTTATTTCTAAAAATTTTCCGATACCGTAATCAAAATGAACTACATAGTCTCCCTTTTTTAAATCATTAATACTATTTAACCTCTGTGATTTTCTATATACAGAAATATATTCCCCTCTTTTTCTAGACAGGTATTTTTTTGTGATTGCTTCATCTGTTATAAGATTTAATTCAAAACTATCCGAATACATATCGAAGGACTCTTCACTTACAATTAAATTTATTATTCCTACTTTAATAGATTTATTGGTACTAACTAAATTACATTTAATACCCTTACTCTTAAGAACATCTGCAAATTTCATTCTAGCATCAGTGGTTTTGAATGAAATAACTTGAGTCTTCTTTCCAATGTTACTGGAAAGTTCTTTGTACAATAAGTCCAAATTTTCACTGTAAGTGATTGGTTCTTTTCCAAAAACAGAAAATACATGTTTATAGTTTTCTTTATATTTATACTCAAGATAATCTATCATCACGGAATTACTTTTTAACATTTCATTCAGGTCATAAATCATATTAAATTCCATTTTAGGATAATCAGAGGCTGATAAGTACCAATCTTTGATTTCTTCAATTAGTATTTTATTTTGTTCTGTAATCCTATGGAAATCTAGATAGAATACATGTTTTTTCTTTGAAAAATCAAGCATTGTATAGTGTTTATCTGTAATAAAAGGCAAATATCTTATTAATCTATCCAATTCTTCGTGGTTTCGAAGATTTTCTAAATCTTTATGCAATTTGTCTATTGTTTCGGTTGAAAAGTCTACAGTTTTTATTTTTTTATTAATTATATTTTCTAAACTTTGTATGTCTTCATCTGAATAAAAGAATTCAACCATAGGTAATAATTCTACTGTTTCAACTTTCGATATAGACCTCTGCGTATCGATATCAAATTCCTTGATTACTTCTAGTGTTTCTCCAAAAAAGTCCAATCTGAAAGGATTTTTAGCTCCTAAAGGATAAATATCAACTATTCCGCCTCTAACTGAAAAATCACCAATTTTCTCTACGGTGTATTCTCTTTTGTATCCGTAATTAACTAATTTATTCGATAATTCATTTATTGGGTGATCACTACCGGTATGTAATTTAATAATAGAGTCCAACCATTTTTTTAAAGGTAATTCTGGTTTGAGTAGTCCGAAAAGGTTAATCACAACTACTCTTTTGGGATTTGATATGATTTTTTTAATTGTATTTATTCTTTCAATTCTAAATTCCATTGATGAAACCAACAATTCATTCGAAATGAATTCATCTTGAGGGAAAAAGCACACCTGTTCTGTATTCAATACTTGGCACAATTTATCATACAATAATTGGGCTTTATATAAGTTAGGTGTAACCAAAAATATAGTTTCATTATTTTGAATGAAGTATTCTAATATTACGATAAGTGCATTTTCCTCGTTCGTGTTGTTTATATATACTTTATTGTTCTTCTTAACCGATTCCAGAATTGTTAGCATAAATTCGTTGTCTTTTAGAAACTCTAAAACATTTTTCATAACTACCTCCACGTGCTTTTGGCGAGTGACTCACTCGCTAGGGTTATATTTATTTTGGTTTATTTACTATTTTGAATATTATGCGCAATCTTCATTAACCATTTTGTAGGTACAAACCTTATAAAGAAAAACACAATCTTCATTCTCAATCCAGGTATAATCAATTCTTTCTTCTTTGTTATCCCCTTCATAATGATTGAAGCACATTTTCTAGAATCCATTCCCTTGCTACTTTTTGCTCTAGCTCTTGAATTAAATTGAGTTTTCACAGGCCCTGGTACAACAGTCAAAACTTGCATATCAATATTTTCTCTCTTTAATTCATAACTAATTGCTCTAGAAAAATAATATACATAAGACTTTGAAGCAGAATATGTTGCATGTAAAGGCGTAGGTAAGAAACTCGCCATAGAACTTATGTTTACTAAGGTCCCAGATTTAAAATGTTGTATATATAGTTTTGTTAAAATGTGAAGAGCTTTTATATTCAAATCAATAAGGTTTAGTTCTATATCTAAATCTGTCTTGGTGAATAATCCTAAGTTTCCAAAGCCTGCATTATTAACAAATAATCCAACATCAAAAATTTTAATGCGATCAAATAAGCTATAACAATTATTAAGAATTGACAAATCTACAACTTCTAAAACAACATCAATGTTATAAGTAGTTAATTCTTTTTTTATGTCCATCAATTGATCTTTGTTTCTAGCTACTAATATGAGGTTATAATTTTGTTTTGCCAATAAGAAAGATAACTCTTTTCCAATACCTGAACTCGCTCCTGTAACTAATGCGTACATTAGATCACCCTACCCAAAAAACTTATTTTCAATACAACTAAAAGTAACATAAATAAATCATATAAATTATAACATAAAGAATTATATCTAGTGAATAATAATATTTATATATGTAGTAAAATCTCCGTGTTTACTATTATATCAAATTATATTCTATATATTAAAATCAAAAATGTAAGGGGGGAAATAGAAATAGATGAAACGAATATACCAATAAAATGTTTTCAAAGTATAATAATACATTTAAATAAAATTTCAGTTCCGAGGAATAAAATCAAATAAATCCAACACAATATAAACGAAAAC
>CAZUQS010000073.1:0-7066 GCA_964622615.1 uncultured Candidatus Izemoplasmatales bacterium
TCTATTAAAGAAGATAACACTCATTATCGCAAATGTAACTGTCGCAAAAACACTTATGTAATCAAACCAACGTTTGGTCTTATTATTCCTAGACATATTGGTAAATTCGTAAGCAGCTAACCCAGATAGCATTACACAAAAACCAGAAAATAAATATTCTAATTGGCCTTCTCCAAAATAGATTAAAATTGCTAAAACTATAACTAAGAATCCACCTGTAATAATCCGTTGTCTCATTTTTTCTTTAATCCCCCGAATCTTCGATCTCTCTTATTAAAGTCAAGAATCGCTTTTTCTAAATCCTTTTTCTTAAAAGCAGGCCAGTATGTATTACAAAAATATAACTCTGCATAAGCAGCTTGCCACAATAAAAAATTGCTTAGTCTTACTTCACCACTTGGTCTAATTAATAAATCTAATTTAGGCAAGTCTTTCGTGTATAAATATTTCTCTATATCTTTTGGTTCAATGTCTTCTATAGAAATTTGTTTATCGACAACATCTTGCGCAAGCTTTTTAACAGCATCCGTAATTTCAGTATGAGATCCATAATCAAAACAAATATTTAAAATAATCCCTTTGCGATCTTTTGTGTTTTTTGTAATTCTTTCTAAAATCTCTAAATTACCTTTGCTAAGGTGAGATTTTCTTCCAGAAAACATTACTTTAACATCGTATTCTTGAAAGTCATCTTTGAATTTTTTTTCAAATTCTTCGGGTAACTTCATCAGATAGTCTACTTCACCTTTCGGTCTAGACCAATTTTCAGTCGAAAAAGCATAAACACTCAAAGCTTTTATACCTAACTGCGATGCGGCTAAGGTCACCTTTCTTATGTTTTCAACGCCTACTTGATGTCCAAAGGTTCGAGGCAAATGACGTTTTTTTGCCCATCTCCCATTACCATCTAAAATAATTGCTACATGCTGTGGGATATATAATGAATCTAATTTATTTTTCATATTGACCCCCATTCTAACATTAAAATTATACTATATTTTATGTGATTATTCTATGATTTTTATTTTTTGGCTTTGGAAAAAAATATAAGACTATTTCTAGTCTTATATACTCATGATATCTTTTTCTTTTGATTTAAAAGCTTCATCAATATGATCTGTAAATTTATCTGTTAATTTTTGAACTTCATCTTGATAATATTTTAGATCATCTTCTGTGATTTCAGATGCTTTTTCCATCTTTTTATAATGTGAAATTGCATCTCTTCTAATATTTCTGATTGCGACTTTATCATCTTCAGACATTTTATGTATTTCTTTTACAAACGCACGTCTGTTTTCTTCTGTTAGTGGTGGCAATACTAATCGGATACCTATTCCATCATTCGATGGAGTTAGTCCAATATTCGCTCCAAAAATAGCTTTTTCAACTTCGCTTACTAACGATTTATCATAAGGTTTAATATAAATCTGCGTCGCTTCCGGAACCGAAATACTAGCAATTTGATTAATCGGTGTATCCACACCATAATAATTAATTGAGATTCTCTCTAGCATCTTTGGATTTGCTCTACCACTTCGGATTGTTGAATACTCTCTATGCAAAGCTTCCATAGTATGTTCCATTTTTTCTTCTGCTTCTAATAAAATTGTCTCAGGCATTAAAATCACTCCTTATTGTTTTTTATTAAAGTTCCGATATGTTCACCTAAAAGGGCTTTTTTTATGTTCCCGTTCACATTCATATCGAATACATAAATATCAATATCATTATCATTGCACAGCGCAGCCGCTGTTGAATCCATGACGTTGAGTTGTTTCTGTAATACTTCTTTATGTGTAATCACTGTATATTTTTTGGCTTCAGGGTTATTTCTTGGATCTGAGTCGTACACTCCGTCCGTCCCGTTTTTTGCCATAAAAACCATTGATGCTCCTAATTCAGCAGCTCTCAAAGCTGCAGTAGTATCTGTAGAGAAATATGGATTTCCAGTTCCTCCGCCAAAGATTACTAAACGATCTTTCTCAAAATGAGACAGAGCTTTTCTTCTGATGTAAGGTTCTGCAACTTCAGGTATATTCAGCGAAGTCATCACTCGAGTTTCCAAGCCAAGAGCTTCCAATGAGTTTTGTAACGCTAAAGCGTTCAAAATAGTACCGATCATTCCCATATAGTCCGCACTCGATCTTTCAATTCCCATTTCGCTAGCTAATTTCCCGCGGAAAATATTACCACCACCGACAATTATACCGATTTCAAAGGTTCCTAGATCAAACGCACTTTTTATCTCTTTTGCTATGTTTTTAACAACTTTTGGATTAATACCAATGCCATCTTCTCCAGCCAAAGCTTCACCACTAATTTTGATCATTACTCTTTTTTTAGTCATAAAATTCTCCTTTTCATTTTAAAGAAAAAGGACATACTATGCCCTTTATTATCTAGTTTGTTTCAATACTTCCTCAGCGAAATTTTCATCTTTCTTCTTGATACCTTCTCCAACAGCCAAACGTCTAAATGAAACAACTGAAGCTCCTTTAGATTTTACATACTCTTGAACTGATTGATCTGGATTTTTAACGAATGGTTGACTTAATAAACAAATCGTTTTAAATTCTTTATTTAATCTACCAGTCACCATTTTTTTAATGATTTCTTCTGGTTTTGGTTTATCTGATTCTGCATTTTCATTCAAAGCTTCGTTTGTTAATACTTCTGTTTCGTGTTGAATAAATTCAGCTGACATATCATTTTTTGAAAGATACTTAGGGCTTGAAGCGGCAACATGCATTGCAATATCTTTTGCAGTTTCAAAATCCGCATTATTTAACACAGCTAATGCAGCAATTTTTCCGCCCATATGCATATATGATCCAAACTCTTGTGCATCTTCTTTGTTTACAACCTCGAATCTTCTAAATGTAAGGTTTTCTCCAATTGCAGAAATTCGTTCTAATAAATATTCGCTTAATGGTTTTCCATCAATCAATACTTCTTTAGCGCATTCTTCACATGTAGCATCACTAGCCATCAAAGCGTCAGCCATTTTATTGGTGATATTTACAAAATTTTCGTTTTTAGAAACGAAATCTGTTTCACAATTTAATTCAAAAATAATTGCTTTATTTCCAGATGTTCGAACAACACACGAACCTTCGGCAGCAACTCTTGAAGATTTTCTAGCAGCTTTTGAAATCCCTTTTTCTCTTAGCCAATCTACAGCTTGTTCTATATTTCCATCGGTTGCTACTAATGCCTTTTTACAATCCATCATTCCAGCACCGGTTTTTTCTCTTAATTCTTTAACTAATTGAGCAGTAATTTGCATTTTTATCCTCCTTAAATCATATCATTATAATATTATCATATTTTTATAATCAATACAATATTTTCTATAGTTTCTTTGTATTCTTTAAAAAGGGAGCCGTCAGCCCCCTAGTATTACATTACTTTATTTATTTCAGAAATTAAATCAGCTTTTTTAAGTTTTGAATAACCAGATAAGTTATGTTCCTTAGCAAGTTCTCTTAATTCAGCAACTGTTTTAGATGATAAATCTAATGCAGGTTTTGCTGCTTTAACTGGTTTTGCTGCTTTAACTGGTTTTGCTTCAGCTTTCTTAGGTGCTGCTTTTTTAGCTACTACCTTTTTAGGTTCTGCTTTTTTAGGTTCTGCTTTTTTAGGTTCTGCTTTTTTAGCTTCAACTTTTTTAGGTTCTGCTTTTTTAGCTTCTGCTTTTTTAGTTTCTGCTTTTTTAACTTCAACTGGTTTCGCTTCCGTTTTTTTGGCTTCCACTGGTTTCACTTCTGCTTTTTTAACTTCAACTGGTTTTGTTTCCGTTTTTTCAGCAACTGTTTTATCAGTTTCTGGTTTTGCTTTAACAAAAACAGGTCTAGGTTCTCTTCTAAATTTAGAATCTGATTTAAAAGCAGGTTTGTCGTTAACTGGTACTTCAACAGCTTCTACTACACCACCACGTCCTTCAATAACTGCATCTGCCATTTTACCAACAATTAAACGAACTGAACGTAATGCATCATCGTTTGCTGGAATAATGTAATCAACATCATCAGGATCACAGTTAGTATCTACGATACCAAACACTGGAATATGTAATTTTCTAGCTTCTAATATAGCATTTCTTTCTTTTCTTGGGTCAATAATAAATAGCGCTTGTGGTACTTTACGCATATCTTTAATTCCACCTAAGAATTTTTCTAGACGTGCCATATCTTTTCTTAAACCGATTACTTCTTTTTTTGGTAATAAATCAAATGTACCATCAGTTTCCATTTTGTAAAGATCATGAAGTTTTTTAATTGAACGTTTGATTGTTTTAAAGTTAGTTAAGGTTCCACCTAACCATCTTTGATTTACATAGTATTGACCTGATCTTGCCGCTGCTTCTTTCACTGGTTCTTGAGATTGTTTTTTTGTTCCTACAAATAAAACTTCTCCACCTTCAGAAGCGATGTCGAACAATGCTTTGTAAGCAACGTCGATAAAATCACTTGATTTTTGTAAATCGATAATATGAATACCATTTCTAGAAGTGTAAATATATTTCCCCATTTTAGGATTCCATCTTCTAGTTTGATGTCCAAAGTGCACCCCTGCTTCTAGCAAGGCTTTCATTGAGATAACTCCCATTTTTGATTCCTCCTTTTGAATTTTGCCTCCACCTAATCAACGCTATTATCACCAATTGGCTCACGATAAATTACTCATAGATGTGTGTATTTTGTATGGCTCAATTATTTTACCAAATTTCGCACAAGAAATCAAGGGAAATTTACTTGAAATCAAGGAAAAAAGGTTTTAGCTCCCTGTAGAACCAAAACCTCCTAATCTTTTTATATTTGTTTGATCGTTATCAACGGTCAAATATTTTATAAATATTCCTTGTGCAATTCGTTCGCCCTTTTCAATTTTAACAATTTCATCGCCAAAATTATATAGGATCAACATGATTTCGCCTTCATTATCTGGGTTGTTATAATAATCAGAATCGATAATCCCCACACTGTTAGCTTTTATCAGTTTTTTCTTAAATGACAAACTACTTCTAGGGTACATTTGTAATACTTCATCATGTTGCATAAAAGCTTTTATACCTGTTGTTACAAATGTGATTTCTTTTGGTTTTAAATCAATAGTAACAGCCGCAGAAAAATCATAACCAGCACTTCCGCTCGTTTTTCTTTTCGGTAATTCAATAGTTTGATTTTTAAATTTTGTGACTACTTCAAATCCACGCTGTTTCATAATATCACCCTTATAATTGACCGGCACCTGTCATTTTTATTTGTTTTCTAAGTTCTCTTTCGGCTTTTTCTAATTCAATGTTTCGCTTTTTATTATCTTCCGTTCTCGCATGTCTAATATCTGTTAAATTTTTTAATGCACTTTCTTTCGATTTACCGATATAAGCATCTTGAGATATCACTGTTATTTTGTTTCTAATGTTTTCCACAACCCCTTGAATCACCACGACGTAAAAAACCATTTTTCCTTGAACTAGTTTAATATACCCAGTATCAATCGTGGAAACGATAGGTAAATGGTCTTTTAGAATTTCATAGTCTCCATTATTCGAACTAGAAACGATGACTGATGAAACTTCTTCGTTATATAATTCACCATCTGGTGTGACAATAACAATATTCATATATATACCTTATTTCTTCATAGATTTTGCTTTTTCAATTACATCTTCTATACTTCCAACAAGTCTAAATGCATCTTCTGGTAAATCATCATATTTACCTTCCAAAATTTCTTTAAATCCCTTTACGGTATCAGCAACTTTAACAAAGCTTCCCTTTTGTCCTGTGAATTGTTCTGCAACATGGAAATTTTGAGAAAGGAATAACCGGATTCTTCTTGCTCTATGTACGACCAATTTATCATCTTCACTAAGTTCATCCATACCCAAGATTGCGATGATATCTAGTAAATCATTGTACCTCTGAAGATTTCTTTGTACTTCTCGAGCTACTTGATAGTGTTCTTCACCAACGATTTCTGGAGTTAATGCTCTTGAGGTAGATGCAAGCGGATCCACTGCGGGATAAATTCCTTCTTCAGAAATTTTACGAGACAAGTTTGTTGTCGCATCTAAATGTGTAAAGGTTGTAGCAGGAGCTGGGTCAGTATAATCATCTGCAGGAACGAAAACAGCTTGAATCGATGTGATTGAACCCATTTTTGTCGAAGTAATTCGTTCTTGAAGATGCCCCATATCCGTAGCAAGTGTTGGTTGGTATCCAACAGCTGATGGCATTCTTCCAAGTAAAGCAGATACTTCTGAACCAGCTTGTGTAAAACGAAATATATTATCAATAAATAATAATACATCTTGTTTTTCTTCATCACGGAAATACTCAGCCATAGTAAGCCCTGATAATCCAACTCTCATTCTAGCTCCAGGTGGTTCATTCATTTGCCCAAATACCATTGCAGTTTTTTTAATAACACCAGATTCCATCATTTCGTAGTATAAGTCATTACCCTCACGAGTACGTTCACCTACACCAGCAAAAACAGATATACCACCATGTTCCTCTGCAACACTATGGATCAATTCTTGAATCAGAACAGTTTTTCCTACGCCAGCGCCGCCAAATAAACCGATTTTACCGCCCTTAATATAAGGCGCTAATAAATCTACAACTTTAATTCCAGTTTCTAAAATTTCCGTTGTAGCATTTAAGTCTTCAATTTTAGGTGCAGATCTATGAATTGGAGAACGTCGGATGTTACCTTCTAAAGGCTTCCCATCAATTGGTTCTCCCAAAACATTGAACATTCTTCCCAATGTAACTTTTCCTACAGGAACAGAAATTGGTTCTCCAGTATCAACAACCTTCATACCTCTTCTTAATCCATCCGTAGAATCCATTGCGATCGTACGTAGTATTCCGCCACCTAAGAACAATGACACTTCCAATGTCAAATTAACTGGGTTACCGTTATTTTCTTTTGCGGAAATTTTTATTTGTAAGGCGTTATTGATAGAAGGCATTCCTTCTAAAAATTCAACATCAACAACGGGACCCATTACTTGAACTACTTTTCCAATATTTGCCATTTGTTCCTCCTAATT
>CAZUQS010000074.1:0-6803 GCA_964622615.1 uncultured Candidatus Izemoplasmatales bacterium
ATTAAAAGACAAGAATGAAACGTACAGAGCTGATGCGGTAATTTTTATGCCGAAACCAAATGGAATGGTAGCGATTGATTCAAAATTCCCGTATTCATCCTATTCTAAATTGTTTGACAACAATGAATTAACGAAGGAAGATAATGACCGATTAATTAGTGATTTTGGACGAGAAGTAAAAAAACATATTACAGACATAGCAAATAAATACATTGTTACAGGAATTACAAGCGATTATGCAATCATGTTTGTTCCTAGTGATGGCATCTTAGCGCTTCTACATTCCAAACTAGTTACAATTATTGAGTATGCTAGAAACAAGAATATAACCATTGTTTCACCAACCACATTGATTCCATTGTTATCTTCATTTCAAGCTGTAGCGATTGATTTTGAAAGAAGCAAACATACCAAGGAAATCATCGAGCAACTAAAGAAATTAAAGATTAATTTCAGAATTTTCGGAGATGAATGGTCAAAATTGAATCGTTCCATTGATACATTGAGAAAAGATGGAGACAAAGTTAACAATCGAGTTGAAAAATTAAACACTAGATTTCACGACATTGACAAAGTGAATTTCTTAGAAGAACCTAAAGTTGAAAAATTAAATGAAAGTGCGGAAGATACTCAAGAATAGGGGTACTTTTGAAATTTAGTTGCAATTTTAATTAATATAATGTATAATAATTTTTAATAACAAAAGAAAAAAAAGGAGAAATAAATGAACGGTACAGTAAAATGGTTTAACGCAGAAAAAGGTTACGGATTCATTACAGATGAAGAAGGAAACGATATTTTCGCACACTACTCAGCAATCGAAGGCGATGGGTACAAATCTCTAGAAAACGGACAAGAAGTAACATTCAATGTTGTAGATGGAGACAGAGGACCTCAAGCGGCTAATATACTAAAGAACTAATTATAAAAGCAAAGCTGTGAGTTAAACATAAAAGGGATGCTATGGTATCCCTTTTAATTTGTTTTGGGATTAATGCCTAAATAACTTGAAAATATGGGCTTATTAAACTATAATTATTATGTTCAGGAAAGGAATTGGTTATATGAAGATATACAACAGTTACTCAGACTCAATTGAAGAATTTCAAACCCAACACCCAAACAAAGTTGGGATGTATGTCTGTGGACCTACTGTATATAATTACATTCACATTGGAAATGCAAGACCTGTTGTATTTTTTGATACCGTAAGAAGGTATTTTGAATCAAAAGGTTATGAAGTCACTTTTGTATCCAATTTTACGGACGTTGACGATAAGATAATTCAAAAAGCAATTGAGGAAAACCTACCAGAGCAAGAGGTAAGTTCATTTTATATAAATGCATTTTTAAGTGATCTAGAGTCTTTAAATTGTAAAACAGATTATATTAAACCAAAAGTTACAAAATATATGAATCATATCATTGCTTTTATTGAAGAGTTGGTAGAAAAGGGTTACGCATATCAAGTTGAAGGCGATGTATACTTTAGAGTTACAAAGGTGAAAGACTATGGGGCTTTAAGTAATCGTGATATAGATGATTTAATATCCGGAAGTAGAGTAGATGTCAATCCGTTAAAAGAGAATCCATTGGATTTTACACTCTGGAAAAAAACAAATGAAGGTTTAAATTTTGACTCAAAATTTTCAAAAGGACGCCCAGGATGGCATACGGAATGTGTAGCTATGATAGATGATATTTTTGGTGAAGAAATTGATATCCATGGTGGAGGAACAGATTTAAAATTTCCACATCACGAAAACGAAATAGCACAATCAAAAGCAATTCATAGTCATCGTGTAGCAAAATATTGGATGCATAATGGTCGGTTAGATTTTAAAAATTCCAAAATGAGTAAGAGTATTGGGAATGTTATTTTTGTCAAAGATGTACCTCAAAAAATGGCATTAAGGTATTTCTTGTTAAGCACTCATTACCGGACACCTTTAAACTATAGTCAAGATAGCTTTTCTATGTATATTAAGGAATGGGAAAAACTGGTAAATACCTTAAAATCGACGTTTTTCAAGCTTGATATTGAAAATAAATTAATCAAAGATATCGTTGTTTCTAATGCAGAAATTATAACAGAAATTGACAATTTTAATCAAGCGATGGATAATGATTTTAATACCGCTAACGCTATAACTGCTTTGCAGGCAACACAACGAATTTCAAATATAAATAGCAAAAAGAAAGAAAATTCTAAGGTGCTCAACGAGTCATTAAAGGCACTTGAGTATATGACTAATATTTTGGGATTAGCCGTAGAATTAGAGATGATTTCAGATGCGAATAGACAAATTTATTTGGAATGGCAGTATGCAAGAAACAATAAAGATTTCACTAAGGCCGACGAACTCCGAAAAGTTCTTACGGAAAAAGGTATTTTATGATTCAGTACAATGGATTGACCTTAGCTTATATCGGTGATGCATATTTTGAACTAAGAATCAGAGAATATCTTTTGAGTGAGAAATATAGTAAAGTAAACGATTTGCATAATAATGCTATTAAATTTACTAGCGCAGTTAACCAAGCAATCGCAGCTAAGTTTCTTATTAATGAAATATATAATGAGGAAGAAGTATCTGTTTTCAAAAGAGGCCGTAATCAAAACTCTACTCACAAGCCAAAGAACGCTGACGTTCAAACTTATAATTTTGCGACCGGATTTGAGGCAGTTATAGGTTATCTATATTTGAACAATAATGTAACTAGATTAAATGAAATTATAAAAAAAGCAATAGAAATTCTTGAAGAAAATCAATAATTAATTGAGATTCTTCTTTTGTTTCTAAGACTAATTTTTCAAAAACAAATAGCGTAAAATATGGTAAAATAGAAGTGGTGATAATATGAGCATTAAAATTTATGGGAAGAATCCAGCAGATGAAGTTGTGAACAGTAATAAAAAAATCTTTAAAGCATATTTTATGGAACAAACGAATCAGGATTTACTTCAATTACTTAAAAGCAAGGGGATACCTTGCGTTGTTATGAATAAGCAGGATTTTAAAAAAGAATTTCTTGGTAATCACCAAGGAATTGTTTTGGATGTAGAAGACTATAAAACGTATCAATTAAAGGAATTTTTAGATGAGTTAGATATTACTAAAAATCCAACAGTATTAGTATTAGACGGAATAACTGATCCCCATAATTTTGGAGCTATTATTCGCTCCGCTGAAGCGGGAGGAATTGCGGGCATTATAATTCCAAAGAATCGCTCAGCGACAATAACAGGTACAGTCGTAAAAGTATCTTCAGGAGCGATTGAATACGTAAAAATTGTTGAAGTAACTAATCTCCGAAACACTTTAAATACATTAAAGGAAAATGGATTTTGGACCATTGGAACAGATATGGATGCCAAGAAGCATTATACAGAAATTGATATTACGACTCCGCTAGCAATCGTAATTGGTAGCGAAGGAAAAGGGATGTCTAAACTAATCAAGGATACTGTTGACTATACCGTTAAAATAGACATGGTAGGGTCCGTCAACAGTTTGAATGCTTCGGTAAGCGCGGGGATAATTATCTTTGAAATATTAAGAAAGAAAATGTAGCCTATGATTTTTCGCAATTATAATGATTTTGAAATTGTTAACATGATGAAACAAGGGAATCAAGAAGCCTTTGCATTTATCGTTAGCAAGTACGAATTCTTTATTGCGAAAAAAATCCGAGAGTTCAACCTAACAAACAATTATGAAGATATGTTCCAAGAATCTTTAATGATCCTTCATAGATCCATTATTAAGTTTGATGAAGGATATAACAAGACATTCATGAGATATTTTGAGATGAATTTAATTAATCGTTTTATAACTCTTAAAAAAAAGGACAATAAGCGTGGAGAGTTTTTAGCAACCAAACTACCTTTGCTTTGTGAGTTTAATACGAAAGAAGAGCCCAAACACTATATATCTGATCAAGAGATTTATGATGCGCTGGATACATTATCCGGTTTTGAAAAGATAGTATTTCAGAGGAAAGTAATTGAAAAAAAATCAATTAAAGAAATTGCAAAAAAATTAAACTGTGGTGAAAAGAAAATCTATAATGCATTGGACAGAATTAAAAAAAAGATAAAAATGCAATTATTATAATGATTTTCTTGACTTTTAGTAGTTTTTTTGATACATTTAATAAAGCAAGTGAGTTGATAATATGAAAAATAAAGCAGTATTAATCTGTCAAGTTTGTTTATCGAGAAATTATGAAATTAAAAAAACCGATAATACAACTCGTTTTGAAGCGAAAAAATATTGTAAAAAATGTAAAGCACATACCATTCATAAAGAAGGTAAGTAGGAGGATAAAATGGCAAAAAAACCTAAAGTAACAACCAAAAAACCTACAAATGCTAATTCAAAAGATTTAGCAAAAGAATCAAAGGTAATGTCAATATTAAAAAAAGAATATGCATTTGAAAACTGGCTATTAGCAATTCTATCACCGGTATTAATATTATATGGTGTATATATTGTTATGGGAACATTTGGTTCAGTTAATCTTGCTAGCATTTTGGGCAGCTCTGGAGTTGGAGTAATTGATTTCTTCTTTGCAACTACTTTAAAAAGAATTTTAACGGGATCATTCCTAATATTAATTGGAGGCTTAGTTTTAGTATATCTATTAATTCCATATATTAGACCTAGCGTTGTCGAATTAAAAAAAGTTACATGGCCTACCTCAAAAACATTAGCATCAAATACCGGAAAAGTATTTGCATTCTTGCTCTTCTTATCTGTTGTGTTTGTTCTATATGGAGCCGTGTTGAACCCACTATTCAAATGGCTTTATACTTTATAATAAGTAGTGTGAATAATGGATAATTCAAAACGTTTATGGTATATAGTTCAAACTTATTCGGGATTTGAAAACTCTGTAAAACTTAATTTAGAGAGAAGAATTGAAAGTATGAACATGGAAAACTTAATTTTCCAAGTAATGATACCAGAGGAATTAAAAACAGAAAAAAAACAAGATGGAACCATCAAGGAAAAAATGGTTAAAATTTTTCCGGGATATGTTTTCATTGAAATGGTAGTAACAGATGATTCTTGGTTTGTTGTAAGAAACACTCCAGGTGTAACTGGATTCTTAGGTTCAAGTGGTGGAGGAACAAAACCAATCCCACTAAAACCCGATGAAATTAATCCAATCCTGAAAAAATGTGGTATGTTAGCTGTTCAAAGGCTGAATGTTCAACCTGGACAAAAAGTAAAAGTAGCGCATGGTACGTTAGAAGGACAATTGGTTACAGTAGAAAGCATTGATGAAGAAAAGGGTAAAGTACATGTTTTAATTGAAATGTTTGGTAGACAAACTGCAATGGAACTAGACTTTACAGATGTGGAAGTAATTTAAGTCAGACTTATGTCTGGCTTTTTTCTTATCTTATTGTTTTTCTAAGAAATATATCTATGATATAATGAATTGATAATATATGAACTTGCTTAATATGAAAGGAATAATTTATGATAAAATTACTAAATGTTTCTAAGTTTTATAGTTCAAATAATGTAATTGCATTAGGGCTAAGAAAAGTAAACTTAGAATTACATAGAAATGAATTTGTTGCTATCGTTGGAGAATCTGGTTCTGGGAAAACCACGCTTTTAAATGTGATTTCCGGAATTGATACTTATGAAGATGGTGAAATGTATATAAACGGACATGAAACCTCATATTTTTCAGTTGCCGACATGGAAAACTACCGAAAGAAATATGTTGCTTTCGTTTTTCAAAGCTATAATTTAATCGACTCTTACACGGTACTTCAAAATGTGGAAGCACCTTTAATTTTGTCAGGATTCCCAAAAGAAAAAATTAAGAATAGAGCTTTAGAGATCATTAGAAGAGTCGGATTAGAGAAACACATACATCATAAAGCAACGAAATTGTCAGGCGGTCAAAAACAACGTGTTGTTATTGCGAGAGCTTTAGCAAAAGACTGTCCAATTATTGCTGCTGATGAACCTACTGGAAACCTTGATTCTAAATCCGCAAGACAGATTATAGAATTGCTACATGAAATCTCAAAAGAGAAATTAGTAATTATCGTAACACATGATTTTTCTCAGGTGGAAGAATTTGCTACGAGAAAAATTCGAATTTTCGATGGAGAAATCGTTGAAGATTTAACATTGAATAAAGTGGAGAAATTAGATTTACCAAACATTCCTGATGAAGAACATCAAATACGATTTGTTGACTACATGAAGATATCGTTAAGAAATCTCCTAGCAGTGCCAAGAAAAAGTATATTGATGATTGTAATTTTTACATTCTTTAGTTTTTTTGTAGCGTTGTCATATGGAGCGTACCAACTTGCCATGAATGAAGCGTCTTATAGCTATAACATGCATTTTCAAAATACTAGTCCTAATAGGGTTGTAATTAGAAAAGGTGATAATACACCATTGTCCATAGCTGATTTAGCTGAAATTGAAGCTTTTAACAACGTGGATCAAGTTATAACATTTGATTATATTTTAGATATTAATCTTTCTATATTTTCAGAAACAAGCGATGATTTTTCTTACTTCAATGGCTTGCTTTTGCCAATTGAAGTTATTGAAGAATCGGATTTAGATTATGGGACATTACCTCAAACTGATACAGAAGTGGTAATAGCGGTCAATACTTATGAGTTAAATCGATATGAAAATTATTTGAACAAGACCTTTACTCAGGGATATGGTTATTATTATTCAGATGGACCTACAACGAACACGGCTCAATTATATACAGTAGTAGGAATGATAAATGTTGATAAGCTATCGATA
>CAZUQS010000075.1:0-6647 GCA_964622615.1 uncultured Candidatus Izemoplasmatales bacterium
AAATGATATTGCACCAAAAGATAGAAACATTGCAATGGTGTTCCAATCTTATGCATTATATCCACATATGACAGTGTATGATAACATGGCTTTTGGATTGAAATTAAGAAAAATGCCTAAAGATGAAATCAGAAAACGTGTTGACAACGCTGCAGATATTCTTGGATTAAAAGGATATTTAGATAGAAAACCAAAAGCATTATCAGGTGGACAACGCCAAAGAGTTGCATTGGGTAGAGCAATTGTTAGGGATGCGAAAGTATTCTTGATGGATGAACCTTTATCAAATCTTGATGCAAAATTAAGAGTTGCCATGAGAGCGGAATTAATCAAATTACATAAAAGACTTGAAACTACAACTATTTATGTAACTCATGACCAAATCGAAGCAATGACTATGGCAACAAGAATTGTTGTTATGAAAGATGGAAGAATCCAACAAATTGGATCTCCAAAAGAAATTTATGATTACCCTAATAATATGTTTGTTGGTGGATTTATTGGTACACCTGCAATGAACTTTTTATCAGGAAAAGTAACAGAAGCAGGATATTTCACTTTACAAGGTATGAAATTAAAAGTTGATGAAAAACATTTGAAATTATTAAAAGACAATAAATTAATTAATAAAGAAGTTGTTTTAGGATTCAGACCGGAAGACGTTTATGATGAAGAAAGATTCCTAGAAGAATATAAAAATGCAAAAGCAAATTTCACTGTTGATGTAGCCGAATTACTTGGCGCGGAAACAAATATTCATATTACCATTGGTGATTCAAATATTATCGCAAAAGTTAATGCAAGAGCGGATTTGGATATCGGGGATAAAATTGAATTAGCAATCAATATGAAAAAATCGCATTTCTTCAACCCGGAAACAGAATTAAGATTAGTTGAATAAATACTCTTAAAATAATCAGTTAAAACCACCAAATTTGGTGGTTTTTTTCAACAACAAAACCCTTCCTCCTATGGTATAGTAGTAGTGGTGATAACATGATCAATTATATTAAGAAAATGACAAACAATGAATTATATATTTCAATAGACCATAAAATAGTTATTTTAGATTGCACGTTTCAAAAATACGTCAATCAATTACTATTTCAGAAATTAACGAACTTACAATCAAGAGAACAAACAACAAAGCGAACATTGGGATTTCAAGCGAAAATCCCAGTTTTTATTGATAAGTCAACACTACTAATGTGTATAAAAAGTTATCGATTAGAAGAGAGTCTGTATATTAATTATTTCGCAATCACAAGTTATAGTATAAAAAAAGATTATATAGTCATTACGTTTGTAAACGAACATTGCATGAAGTTAAATCAAAAGCACTCCTATATTAAGCAGTTAGAAAAATGTCGTAAAATATTGGATTACCTTAATTAGAAAAAGAAAATGTTTGCATTCCATAAATAAAGGCAAAAATTATGGTAATATTTCCTAATTTCTAGTATAATTATTGTGTGATTATATATAGGAGGATTTCTTATGAAGAAGAAAACGTTAGAAGATTTAAATGTAAAGGGTAAAAAAGTACTAGTAAGAGTTGATTTCAACGTACCAATTATGGACGGAATAATAACGGATGATAATCGAATAGTACAAGCATTACCTACAATCAATTATTTAGTGGATGAAAAAGCGAAAGTAATTCTATTTTCTCATTTGGGAAGAATTAAAAAAGAGGAAGACTTGGCTAAGAATTCATTAGAAGTTGTTGCGAAAAGATTAGAAGAATTATTAGGGAAAACAGTAGCGTTCGTACCATTTACTAGAGGACCAGAGTTGGAAGCTGCTATAAATAATATGAAAGAATCTGAAATAGTGATGTTTCAAAACACTAGATATGAAGATTTAGATGGAAAAAAAGAATCAAAGAATGATCCTGCATTAGGTGCTTATTGGGCTAGTTTAGGAGATTTATTTGTTAATGATGCATTTGGTACAGCGCATAGAGCACATGCTTCAAATGTTGGTATCGCATCATGCTTAGAATCAGCTGCTGGATACTTGATGGAAAAAGAGTTGAAATATATTGGAGATACAGTAGCAAATCCTGAAAGACCATTTATAGCTATTTTAGGTGGGGCAAAAGTTTCGGATAAAATTGGTGTAATTGAAAACTTACTGAAAAAAGCAGACAAGATTTTGATTGGTGGAGGTATGGCATATACCTTTATGAAAGCACAAGGATATAATATTGGTACATCAATCTGTGAAGATGACAAACTTGATTTGGCAAAATCTATTCTAGAAAAAGCGAATGGCAAAATTGTATTACCAGTTGATGTTGTTGTAACAAAAGAATTTGCTGAAGATGCTGAATACCATGTTGCAACGTATAAAAACTTAAAATCAGATGAAATGGGCTTAGATATTGGACCAAAAACAATTAAGTTGTTCGCAAAAGAATTAAAAGGAGCGAAAGTAGTTGTTTGGAATGGACCAATGGGAGTATTTGAATTTGAAAACTTTGCTGTTGGAACAAGAGCTATATGTGAAACATTAGCGAACTTGAAAGATGCTAGAACGATCATTGGCGGAGGAGATTCTGCGGCTGCAGCTATCCAAATGGGATACAGTGATAAATTTACTCATATTTCTACTGGCGGTGGAGCTTCATTGGAATTTTTAGAAGGCAAGGAACTTCCAGGTGTTGAATCATTAGATGACTTAGATGAATGTGGTTGTGGTTCTGACTGCGGTTGTGGACATTAAGATATCTATATAGATATGAATAGAAAAAGAATATTACAGTATCAAATGCAGAAAGAAGCAAAACTAAAATCGCAATTCAAGAAATCGAAAAAATAATAAGATAGAGGTGTATTTAATGAGAAAACCAATTATTGCTGGAAACTGGAAAATGTATAAAACCAGAGACGAAGCAATTGAATTTATGTATCAAGTTTCGGAAAAATTACCATCAATAAAAAAAGTAGATTCTGTTATTTGTGCGCAAGCACCAATGATGAGATGCCTAATTAAAAGACAAGGACAAAATCTAAAAATTGGAGCACAAAATCTTTGTGCTGAAGATGAGGGAGCTTTTACTGGCGAGATATCTGGAAAACTACTAGAATCTTACAATGTTGAGTATGTTATCATAGGGCATAGTGAAAGAAGAAACTACTTTAAAGAAACAGATGAACTTGTGAACAGAAAAATTAAAGCTGCTTTAAGAAACGAACTATTGCCAATTGTTTGTGTGGGAGAACACCTGGAAGAACGAGAAAATAACCAAACAAATCAAGTGTTGACCAAACAAATTAAAGGTGCTTTTGAAGGCATCAGTGCAGTTGAAATGGAAAATATTGTTATTGCTTACGAGCCAATTTGGGCGATTGGTACTGGAAAAACAGCTACCTCAGACCAAGCAGATGAATCATGTGGATTTATCAGAGAATTAATTAAAGAAATGTACGGCTTTACCGTAGCGGGAGCGATTAGAATTCAATACGGTGGTTCTGTGAAACCAGAAAATATTGATGAATTAATTGCCAAAGAGAATATTGATGGAGCGTTAATAGGCGGAGCGTCTTTAGATCCAAATAAATTTATCTATATGGTAAAAGCAGCTGTACAAAAATAAATATTATTAATAATGTAAAATCACTCCTTCCTAGGAGTGATTTTTTGTCATATTAGTTGACAAGAAAGGTGAAATGATATATTATAATGACACAGTGTCATCGAAAGGGAGTATAACATGCCAAAAAGCACATTTTATAAAATATCTAATAAAAAGCAAGAAATGATTATTGAGTCAGGAAGAGTATTGTTTTCTAAACATTTCTATGAGAATATTGATGTAAAAATGATTGTAGAAACCTGTAAAATCCCCAGGGGATCATTCTATGCATATTTTACAAACATTGAAGACTATTATTTCACAGTTATTAAGTCTCTTCAAGAACAACGCATCAATAAAGTTAATGAATTATCTGATCAGAGTACAAAGAATTATTTTGATTTTCTAATAGAGTTGTTTACATATGATATTCAAGCATCATTCTTGTCGAAGCAAAAACTACTAATTCAACATTATTTTAGATATATTCAAACCCAGCGTTTAGGGTTTCATAAAGACGAGAAGAATCTAATTCATCATCCTATATTTGATGTTCTAAGCAAATACAATGTGGAATTTAAATATGAGGAAGTAGAATGGAATGAATTCATTGATTTCTGTATGAGCATATATTTATCAACTTATATGAAAGCAATGCAGGATCATAAAAATATTGAAGAAAGTATAAATATGTTCAAAGAAAGAATTAACATAGTGAAAAGAGGGGTGCTACATATATGATGTTACTTCCATTAATTGCAATTATTATTATCGCTAGTAATTTTGCTAGTAAGTTTATTCGAAAACATGCAAAGATAATATATTGCATATTTATAGGGCTGAGTATTCTAGCGTATATATTTCGACCAATACCAGTTGCATTACCATTTAATAAAGGGTTTTTGGGTTTAGCGTTTTTCTATGTTGTAATGATCGTAGGAGTCTTAAACAAGAAGAAGGGTTTATACAAAAGGCTATATTCCGTCCGTGCAGAATTATCGATATTAGGATTCATCGTATTATCTCCACACGCAATATTCTTCTTTATCGATAAGTACATCCCAATCGTACAATTAGGGCTAATTGAACTATTAGGATTCGCTGCATTTGTTATTATGATACCTTTGTTTGTAACATCTTTTAAGTGGCTGAGAAAAAAGTTTGCATTTTACAGTTGGAAACAAATCCAAAACTTCGCCTATATTGTTTATGTAATAATCTTCGTGCATTTATTACTGGCCGCAAGTTTACCAATTAATAGAGTTTTGTACATTGTTCTATTTGTACCATATTTAATCTATAAGCCGTTTTTCTATATTAAATACGAAAAAAAGTTCTATAACAAAGTAAAAGAAAGTCATTTTAAGAAAGGAGAACAAGCATGATTGAAACCATTTATAAGTTGAAACAATCGAATGAAAAATTAGTTGAAAAAGTGATATTGCATGAACATTTACACTATATGCATATGATATTTTTAGAAGGAGAAGGACTCCCGGAACATAATTCCAATGCAAATTTATACATGACAGTTATTAAAGGGACTTTATCATTGAAGCTAAATAATCAAGAAAATCATAAATACAATGTTGGGACGGTTTTAAATGTTCCAACTCAGACGTTGATGAATGTTAAAAACTTAGATCAAGATGTTTTAGAATTAATTGTAATCAAATCTCCACCACCGAAAACAAGTTGCGTATAATTATTAAAAAAAGACTACAAATTTTTTGTAGTCTTTTACGTTGTATTTACTTACTTGTTGTATAACTCAACGATTAGATTTTCTTTAATTTCAGGTAAAATTTCAGTTCGTTCAGGTAATCTTGTATAAGTAGCTTGGCTTTTATCTTCATCGTAAGCGATGTATTCTTGTCTTACAACAACTGCTTCTAAAGATGCTTTGATAACAACTAAATCTTTTGATCTTTCTTTAACTGAGATCACTTGACCAGGTTTAACTCTGATAGATGCGATAGATGCTTTTTTGCCATCTAATAGAATGTGACCATGATTAACCAATTGTCTAGCTTGTTGTCTTGTTCTAGCAAAACCAGATCTAAATACTAGGTTGTCTAATCTTGATTCTAATAAGAATAAGAAATTAGAACCTTGTTTCCCAGACATTTTTTTAGCTTCATTGAAAGTTTTTCTAAATTGTTTCTCATTGACACCATAAGTAAAACGAACTCTTTGTTTTTCTTGAAGTTGAAGACCATACTCTGATATTTTTCTTCTTTTTTGTCCGTGTTGACCAGGTGCATAAGGGCGTTTGTTTAATTCTTTTCCTGTTTCAGAGATAGAATAGTCTAAACGTCTACTAACTTTCCAGCTTGATCCTGTAAATCTTGACATATATATTCCTCCTTATTTGATATTACGTTGTAATTGAGGAGTTAAACAATAATGAATGTTGACTATTTTGATGGTTTCTTGTTAAGCAGCTAACAGTACTACCAAACCGATTCAACGGAATAATCACTCTATAAATTATTATAAAACAACTGCTTTTTATTACATGCGCACTAAGTATTATAACGTATTGACTATAAAATGTCAACTAAAAAAACTATGATGTTTTCTAACACAATTTTGATTTTTTTATCAAAGCGATTCTCACTAGGGCTGTCAATATCTAGCACTCCAAATAATTCTCCAGATTTAGTGATTATAGGTATTACAATTTCCGATTTTGAGTCCGTATCACAGGCAATATGACCAGTGAATTTATGAACATTTTCCACGATAATTGTCTCTCGTTTTGATGCGCATGTGCCACAAACTCCAGTTCCCATTTTAATGTTTGTGCATGCTGGTTTTCCTTGAAATGGTCCTAAGAATAATTCGTTATCATCATAAAGGTAAAAACCCACCCAATTGATGTCCTCAAGGCTGCTAAATAAATATGCAGAAAGATTTGCTAAATTGGTAATATTCCTTTGCTTGCTGTCAAGATAGTAGGGTGCATTTTTTAGTAATTCATCGTAATTATTCATAGAATGTTCTCCTTTGTCTATACCATTATAAAATATATTACTGACATTAACAATAAATATGTTAAAATAAT
>CAZUQS010000076.1:0-6616 GCA_964622615.1 uncultured Candidatus Izemoplasmatales bacterium
AATAGAATGATGTTGAAGGAAGTAAATTAGCAATTGTATTGGATTTAGCTAACGCTTGAATATCCTCATCTTTGATTGCCATTAAATGATCTACAGAGTTTGCTTGCAAATCAACTGCTAGCTTCGTCCCGCCTATTGATTCGATTTCATCAGAATGTAGTCTTAATTTAAAACCTAATCGTTTCGCTTTATCAAATATCTGTTTGGTTTCTGCAACTGAAAAAACTCCAACTTCACAAAAAACATCCACATATTCTGCCAAATTTCTTTCTTTAATGATATCCAGATCATTCAAAACTTGTTTTATATAATCATTCCTGTGTTCTTTATATTCTAAAGGTAACGCATGAGCACCTAAATATGTTATTTTAATATCAATTGGGTGATTATCATTTAGTTTTTTTAACACTTCAAGTTGTTTCACTTCGGTATCCAAATGTAATCCATATCCTGATTTCGCTTCAAGAGTGGTTACTCCAAATAGCAGCATTTCATCTAATGATTTCTTTGCTTGATCATACAATTCATCAAAAGAAGCCTCGGTAGTCTGTTTTACTGTGTTTAAGATTCCTCCGCCTTCTTTAAGAATATCCAAATACGCTACACCAGCAATTTTTTTGCTAAACTCGTGTTCTCTTGAGCCGCCGAAAACTAAATGCGTGTGAGAATCGATTAACCCTGGTATACAGATTAGATTGTTTGCTTCATAGACAAAAAGATTATGATCAATAGCTTGATTATAATTCGTTCCAATTTCACTTATCATTCCATCTTCAATTAAAATATACCCGTCATGAATCTCTTTTAAAAGAGACATATTCTTTCCTTTGACAGGCGGTTTCTCAATTGAAGTGTAGATTGTTTTTATATGGTTAATTAGAGTTCTAGACTTCATAAAACCTCCTATAAGAAATATTCAATAATTTTTGTTTCATCAAAATCTCTAAACAATAGATATTTTTTAACATCTCGAACAATTTCTGTTAAAGAAAATTCTTCTGGGAAAGGATTGTTTTCACATGCATAATAATATTTTAAAGATTTTACCAATGCATCTTTTGGTACCAAGCCTACAATTTCAGAACCTGTTACTTGGACATGGTATCTTTTTGCTTCCATTTTTACTGCTTCAAATATTCGATATATTGGATTTTTCTTAAAATTTAAAATATTCATTGTTACTTGTGTATGGTTTCTGTTTTCTAAATATACCGGACCTGCTTGAACAAATTGATATCCACCAGAAGACCTACGAATCATTTTAGCAATTGCTTTAGCTGGTTTTTCATCTTCTGTAGCGAAATCAATATTGTAAGCTACTAAAAAATCTCTTGCTCCAATTCCTATGCATCCAAAGGTTGGGTGTATTTCTGGAGTTCCAAAATCAGGTGCCCAATGAGGATCTTTTATTTTTGATCTCATTCCTTCGAATTCACCTTTACGAATAGAAGGTAATGATACACGGTCTTGGTGTCTTGCCGCTTCTGCGTATAAGAAACATGGAATATTATAATTCTCGTTGATTAATGCTGCACATTTTTCACTATAAAAAACACATTCTTTCATTGTTATATCACTAATTGGAATAAATGGGATTACATCAATAGCTCCCATCCTAGAGTGTTCTCCACTATGTTTATTTAAGTCAATTTCTACCAAACATACTTCGATCATTTTTAAAATCAAATTTATCATATGATCTGGATCACCAATAAGTGTTACTACGGTTCTATTATAGTCTGCATCACTTTCAAAATTAACTAATTTAATATGTTTGTCTACTTTTACAACCGACATAATACGATTAATTTTATCAATGTCTCTTCCTTCAGAAAAATTCGGAACACATTCTACTATTCTCAATTTATTTACCACCTTTTATATAGTGTTTTTTTACCAAATCATTAATGTAGTTTTCATCCGTTAAATACGGTATGGTTATTTGTGAATTATTTGGTAATTGGTTGTATTCTTTAGCGGTTGAAATGGAGTTTTCATTTCTTGCCCAAGCGCGTCTAGATACTCCGGCCATTACGTCAAATAGCATAGCTGTCTTGAGTATTTCTGCAACTCGTTCACTACCATCAAGAACCATTCCATACCCACCATTCATAACTTTACCAATTCCTACACCACCACCATTGTGCAATGTAACAAGGGACATTCCTCTAGCACTATTTCCTAGCGCTACATGGGTTGCCATTTCAGCCATGATATTAGAACCATCTTTTATATTAGACGTTTCTCTAAATGGAGAATCGGTTCCGCCTGTATCGTGATGATCTCTACCAAGCATAACTGGTCCAATTTCTTCAGATTTGATCATTTCATTAAACTTTAAAGCTATTTTTAATCTTCCATAAGCATCTTGATATAAGATTCTTGCTTTTGTTCCAACAACTAATTGATTCTTTTTAGCATCTTTAATCCAATTATAGTTGTCTAAATCTTGGAATCTTCTATTTTTATCAATACAAGCCATTGCAGCTGCATCTGTTTTATCTAAATCACTGTCTTTTCCGCTTAGACAAACCCATCTAAATGGTCCATAGCCATAATCAAATAAGACTGGCCCCATGATATCTTCTACATAGGACGGCCAAATAAATCCATCTAAATCATTTTCGCCATTTTTACATATTTCGATAACTCCAGAATCATAAATCGCTTTTAAGAAAGAATTCCCGTAATCAAAGAAATAAGTACCTTTTTTAGTAATTTCTTTGATTGCATTATAATGTCTTTTTAGGGTTGTATTTACTAAACTATCAAACGTACTTTTATCCTCTTTTAATAATCTCGTCCGTTCTTCAAACGTGATATCAACTGGACAGTATCCCCCATCATAAACTGCATGGCAACTGGTTTGATCACTTAATAAATCAATATAAATATTATGAGCAACTGCATATTCAAGCAAATCAACTATATTTCCATGATAAGCAATTGCTAATGGAGTTTTCGTGTTCATTGCATCTAGTGCTATTTCAAAAGCATCCGCTTCATTCTTCGCTATTTTAGAAACCCAACCTTGTTGATGCCTGGTTTCAATTCTAGAGTAATCTACTTCTGCAATAATTCCGACTCCACCTGAAATCTCAACAGCCTTTCCTTGTGCACCACTCATACCACCTAAACCTGATGATATAAACAGTCTGCCTTTTAAATCTTCTTCTTCTGGGATACCAAGTTTTGATCTTCCAGCATTTAGTAACGTTGAATACGTTCCGTGTACGATTCCTTGAGGTCCGATATACATCCAACCTCCAGCTGTCATTTGACCGAAGTTTGCCACTCCTAAACTGGATGCTCTATTAAAACTATGTAAGTTATCAAATTCTCCAATCATTAACCCATTCGTTAAGATTACTCTTGGTGACTGTTTGCTTGAAATAAATAGCCCCATTGGATGCCCGGATAATAATACTAAGGTTTGTGTATCATTCATAATCTGCAAGTACCTTTTTACTAGATGATATTGCATCCAATTTTGAAATACAGACCCGGTTTCTCCATAGGTTATAAGTTCATATGGATAGAGTGCTATTTCAAAATCCAAGTTATTGTCAATCATAACTTGGAATGCTTTACCTTCTATAATATGTCCTGAATATTCATCTATAGGCTTTCCATAGATTCTTCCACTTGGTCTAAAACGATACCCATAAATCTTTCCTCTAGTTAGTAACTCCTCAAGGAATTCCGGTGCCAATGTATCGTGCCACTCGACTGGTACATACCTCAACGCATTTTTTAACGCTAAACTTGTCTCAGCTTCTGTAAGAGAGAATTCTCTTTTCGGAGCTCTTCTGATTCCTTTTATAAACTCTCTTTTCTTCGGTAATTCTTGAAAAATATCTTTAAGAGTCAATACCATTTCCATATTACTCACTCTCCACATTGATTAATTGTTCAAACGCTTCTGTTTGAACCAACTCTATCACCTTATGTATTTTTTTATACATAATGGTATCTTCTTCTATAAAAAGCACTTCATTACGTATGTAATCATATATTGATTTGGTTTTAGAACTCATTTCTGCTGGATTTTTAAAATCAATTGCTTGCAATCCCGTAAACAATTCCATAGATAAAACTTTTTCGGTATTGGAGATAATTTCGCGTGCTTTTCTTGCCCCAATTGTTCCCATTGAAACATGATCTTCTTGATTCGCTGAGGAAGGTATAGAATCAACACTAGCAGGATGTGCAATTGTCTTATTTTCACTCACTAAAGAAGCTGCACTATACTGCACAATCATAAACCCAGAATTAATTCCTGATTTCTTAACCAAAAATGCTGGCAATCCATTGCTCAAACTAGAATTGACCATTCTTTCCAGTCTTCGTTCTGAGATATTGGCTAATTCACACATTGCTATGCTTAGAAAATCCATAGCCAAAGCGATTGGCTGTCCATGAAAATTGCCCGCACTAATAACACGTTTTTCATCTACAAACACTAATGGGTTATCGGTAACAGCATTCATCTCATTCTCTACGATATTTTGACAATATCTTACTGCGTCTAAACTCGCACCAATCACTTGAGGTGAGCACCTCAATGAATAAGCATCTTGAATCCTCAAATCGCCCTGTTTGGTAACCAGCTTAGATCCCTTTAATATCTTAAGCATATCTCTAGAAACATCTATTTGCCCAATTTGATTTCTTAGTGTATGTATCTTATCGAAGAACACATCATCAATCGCGGTTAATGCTTCCATAGAAATTGCTAAAGTATGTTTTGACATGTTAATTAATTTATATGCTTCTAACACGGCTAAACTAGCCACAGAAGTCATTGCTTGTGTCCCATTAATTAGTGACAAACCTTCTTTTGCTTTTAATTTTTCTAGAGGCTTAATATTTGCTAATAAAAGCCCTTCTATCGAATCCATTATTACACCATTATAACGAACATCACCAAGTCCGATTAAAGGTAATGCCATATGAGATAATGGAGCTAAGTCCCCGCTGGCTCCCAAACTTCCTTGAGAATATACAACAGGCAATAAATTTTTATTCAGAAGCTCCACCATTTTTTCAATAGCTTCTAAGCGAATGCCACTATACCCCTTAATAAGAGCGTTGACTCTAAGTAATAGCATTCCCCTTACTACTGCATCTGAAAAAGGCTTGCCGACTCCACAAGCATGACTTTTAATTAAGTTTTCTTGCAGTTTTGAAACATCGCTTTTTTGAATAGAAACATCAGAGAGTTTCCCAAATCCAGTATTGATTCCATAGGTAGGAACTTCGGATTCTATAACATCTTCAACATAGTCTCTTGCTTTATTAACTAATACTTTACTAGATTCAGAAATCTTAACTTCTTCATAATTTAAAACCACTTTGGAAAAGGAGTGGATACTTAAATTAGACCCATTAATTTCTATCACTATATCACCTATCTTTCATACCTATTATATATATATGTAATATAAAAGTAAAGCGTTTTCTTTGTTATCAAAACAAAAGAAAAACGACTAAAAAATTAGTCTCATTTTTTTAAAATGGTGCTCCGTGACGGACTCGAACCGGCGACCCATTGATTAAGAGTCAATACCCTAAGTATAGGCATCCAGTAATATCATACATGTGGTTTGACACCAATTTAAAAACAAAAGTGTAATTGTCTTGATATTTTCTTACTTAAAATTGAACATTGGACAACATAAAAATAATTAGAATATTTATAGTATCATAACAATATGTAATGAGAATCTAAATCACATTTTTGAAAGGCAAGTGACGGTATACAAAAAACCGAGAAAATATATGTAGCACGTGATGTACTACAATTTCCTCGGTTATAGGTAATATGTGTTGGAGCTGATAGTTCCTAAAGCGTACCCGTGTCTGATTAAATTTTCCATATCAATCAAGCAGTGTTGTTTTATAAATGGTATTTCTTATCGAGTAAAAGTAACATCTACATCAATAGTTACACTTGCTCCATTCTTTGTGATATCTATTGTGTAAGTGGTATTTCTTCTGTCTACCTCATCCGTATTTGTAATAGAAATAGTCACACCAAGTCCGGTAACTGCTTCATTAGCTTTAATCATAAATGCAATTTCTTTAATGGTTGTGGCATTATTTAATTTTGCTACCACAACTGAGTTTGAATCAAAGTAACTTAAAATCAATAGTGTAGCTGTTTCTACATCGATGATGTCTTGTACTGCATCAAGTCTATCTTGAAGATCTGTTTTGGCTGTACCATTAGGCAGTGCAGTAACTAAAATTTGCGCCGTGTCTACATCTGCTTGTAAATTAGATCCTTCTGCGATAACGACAGATGCGGTTGCTGACTGAAGCGCTGCTAGTTCAGCTTCTACTGATATTAATACTGCTTCATTGACTACTAATGCTTGTTGTGAAAGTGTTAATGCATTATAGGCAGATCTTGCTGCTTCTATTTGAGTTTGATCTGCTAGAATAACGCCTCCTGAGCTTGGTAAAGCTGTGATTAAATCATCTACAGCAGTTGCTGCGATGGTATTAATCAAATCTTGCACAACATCAAGTCTATCTTGGAAATTTGTTTTATCTGTGCCATTAGGCAGTGCAGTCACTAAAATTTGTGCTGCGTTTACATCTGTTTGTAAAT
>CAZUQS010000077.1:0-6505 GCA_964622615.1 uncultured Candidatus Izemoplasmatales bacterium
ATATCGGGTTAGGTATGACAAGAGATTCTGATTTGGTATATAGAATATCAGAAGCTACTGCAGAAGAAATGTTAGTTACTGGAATTAATTGGACATTTGCTCCTGCATTATCTGTTGTTCAAAATATACGATGGGGCAGAACTTATGAAGGATTCAGTGAGAATCCTGAGATTCATATGATATTAACCCAAAGTGCGATTTTAGGATTCGAAGAAAACGGTGTTTCTGCAACTGCTAAGCATTTCTTTGGGGACGGGGGAACATCTTATGGAGCAGATCAAGGAACCGTAATTTCTACAGATGAAACATTATTAAGAAGGATTCACCTAGCTCCATATTATGAAGCAATTGAAGCTGGTGTAGACACTGTGATGGTGTCATATAGTTCTATCAATAACGACAAAATGCATGGAAACGATTATTGGATAAACGATGTTCTGAAAGATGAAATGGACTTTGAAGGGTTTGTGGTAAGTGATTGGAATGGGATTCACCAATTACCAGGAAGTTTTGAAGATCAGATTGTGAGCAGTATTAATGCAGGTATTGATATGCTCATGGAACCCTATGATTGGGAACAAGCAATCTACACTATTGTTAATGCGGTAGGTAACAACAGAATATCAATAGAAAGAATTAATGATGCAGTATCTCGAATTCTTAAAGTGAAATATGAAAGGGGATTATTTGACTCTCCAACATTTCATTTAGATTCCTCGCATCTATACAATCAAGAACATCAAGATTTGGCTAGAGAAGCAGTCAGAAAAAGTTTAGTCTTATTGAAGAATGATAATGATTCATTACCTCTTGCAAAAAGTGGTAATGTATTCATAACCGGTCCTGGTTCTGATAATGTTGGTTATCTATGTGGTGGATGGACAACATATTGGCAAGGAAACACAAGCGCAGATATTGGAGTGGGACAAAGCATTAAAGACAGCATGGAAAATATATCCAGTTTGAACAGCGGTACTCTAACTAACACATGGCAAGATGCCGAAACGGTTGTAGTTGTTCTTTCTGAATTACCATATAGTGAAGGCGTTGGTGATAATAGCAATATGACATTAACTGGAGGGAATGCACACCCTGATAATGTAGCAGCACTACAACTTGCACTACAAGCTAAAACTGCGGGGAAAAATGTGGTAGGAATCTTAATAAGTGGAAGGCCGCTATTGCTTGAAAACTATTTATCATGTTTTGATAGTTTTATAGCCGCATGGTTACCAGGTAGCGAAGGCGGAAACGGAATAAACGATGTAGTATTTGGAGACTATAACTTTTCTGGTACTTTGTCATATACATGGCCAAGTAATTTTAATCAAATAGGATATACTTCAAATAGAGAAGACTATAATGAGGAACTGGTTTTATTTCCTTACGGATATGGGTTAAATTACGATAATTAGATTATCCAAACTCTCATTCGTGGGAGTTTTTAACTTTTTTAAGTATATCATTAGTTTAATAGTATAAATAGTGGTAGAATATTTTTGATAATTAGGAGGTAAAAATAATGAAAATTGGTTTAGTTGGACTTGGTAAAATGGGATTAAATTTAGCATTAAATTTAATTGATCATAATCATACAGTGGTTGGGTATGATAAGTATTTGCCTGAAAATATTGTAGAAAAGAATATTAGTATATTGTTTGTTGATTCTCTGAAAAAGATGGTAGATTCACTTGAAAAGCCGAAAGTGATTTGGATTATGGTACCATCTGGAAATCCTACAGAAATAGTAATTGATGAATTGAGTAGTTTATTAGAATCAGATGATATTGTTATTGATGGTGGAAATTCTAGATACTCAGATTCCATTGAAAGAGCAAATAGGTTGGAAAAGTTGGGAATTCATTTATTGGATGTTGGAACATCTGGTGGTATTAATGGGGCTCGAAATGGGGCTTGTTTAATGATTGGTGGACAAAAGAATGCATTTCAAAAATTGGAAGACGTCTTTTCAGATATTTCAATCAAAGATGGGTATGCATACATGGGGAAAAGTGGCAGTGGACATTTTGTGAAGATGGTTCATAACGGAATTGAATATGGAATGATGCAAGCAATTGGGGAAGGGTTTGACTTATTAGAAGCGTCTCCTTTTGATTTTGATTATGAGTCTGTAGCAAAAGTGTGGTCAAATGGTTCTATAATTGAAGGATTGCTCATGAGAATGGTTTTGGATGCTGTAATAAAAGATCCGAAATTAACAAAGATAAAGGGTAGAGTGGATGACTCTGGTGAAGGGCAATGGACTGTAGAAGAAGCATTGAAACTCAAGATTTCTTTACCTGTAATCACTCAAGCATTGTATTCACGGTTCAAGTCGAAAGATGACGATAAGTTTGCGGAACGTATTATCGCAGCTATGCGTAAAGAGTTCGGTGGGCATAAGACGTATAAAAAATCATGAAGAAAGCCATTGTAATTTTTGGCGCAACCGGAAACTTAACCTATAAGAAGCTTCTGCCTGCTATAGACGCCCTTATACAAAAACAACATATCAATGAAGAGGATAGAGTTTTTTTAGTTGCGAGAAAAAAGCATGAATTAAAAGACTATATTGAGATTGCAAAAAACCAAGTTAAACAATATATTGATTGGGAAAAAATGAGTCGCTATTTAGAGTATGTTTGCTCGGATTTAGGAGAACTTAAGGATTATCTCAAATTAAAAATACGCTTGGAAAAAAACGGGTTTGAAGACAATACATTTTACTTAGCTCTTCCCCCAGAATTATTTCCTCAAGTTGCAAAAGGAATTAGTGAATCTGGGTTAGTATTAAAAACAGAATATAATAAGAGAGTTTGCTTTGAAAAACCGTTTGGGGAAAATTTGGAAAGCGCTAAAAGAATAAATAGAGAGTTGTGGAAGTATTTCGATGAATCTCAAATATATCGTATTGATCACTACTTAGGAAAAGAAATGATTCAAAATATATTAGTTGTTCGATTTGCCAATAAGATTTTTGAACAGACTTGGAACCATAGTACAATTCGTAATATCGTTATTGTTGCTAAAGAAACAGAAGGGGTTATGAGTAGAGGTGACTACTATGATAAAATTGGTGCTTTGAAAGATATGCTTCAATCTCACCTTTTACAGATGGCTGCGCTAACGGGAATGACAAAACCAGAAACCTTTAATAGTCAGGACATTAAAAATGAAAAAATCAAGGTGTTTGACAACTTAGAAATTGAAAAAGATAGTGTTTTGTTCGGGCAATACGAAGGATATTTAGAAGCAGAAAAAATAGCTAAAAATTCAAAAACAGATACGTTTGTATTTGCAAAAGCATTTATAAAGAACAGTAAATGGGATAACATACCGATCTACTTCATTACAGGAAAACAATTAAATGAAAAAAGAAGTGAAATCATCATTAACTTTAAAGATGATAATACACTGACAAAGATTTTTGATCATGCAAAGAAGAATAACACTAAATTGATCATTAAAGTAGCGCCTGAGGCGGGAGTAATGTTCCAATTAAATGTTAAACAACCCGGATTATCGAATGAAATTATGTCTGGGAAGTTTGACTATTGTCATACATGCAATTGGGTAGGAAATACGTCTGAAGCATATGAAAAACTATTGTTGGATCTCATTACTAATAATAAAACATTGTATACAAGATGGGATGAAATCGAAGCTATGTGGAAAGTTATAGATAACATAAAAGATGAAAATAGTAAATTATACACGTATAGAGATTATAATCATCTTAGAGAAATTATCCTTCAGGAAAGGGGAGTCGATATTGATGATTTATGATATATCAATGCCAATAAATAAAGATATTCAGGTATACAAGAATGCTGAAGATAAGAAACCAATTATTGAAGCATCTTTTGATTACACAAGAAGTGATGTATATGAATCTACCTTAACAATGAATTTACATACTGGAACCCACTTAGATTACCCTTTACATATGGTGCGAAATGGAAAAACATCTGATATTGAAAATCTTGAGAATCTAATTACAAAAGTTAAAGTATTTGATGTGTCATTTGAAACAGATCATATTGGTTTAAATACAATTAAAGAATTGGATATAAAGGAATCTGATTTTGTTTTATTCAAGACAAAAAATAGTTTTCTTGAAACTTTCATTAGTGATTTCGTTTACCTAGATTTTGAAGCAGCTATGTATTTAGAAAAACTTCAAATAAAAGGAGTCGGAATAGATGGCTTGGGTATTGAAAGAGCTCAAAAGGATCATCCAACTCATAAAGCCCTTCTTGGAAATGACATTATTATCATTGAAGGATTACGGTTAAAAGATATTAAAGAAGGAATGTATCAAATGATTTGTTTGCCATTAAAAATAACAGGTGTAGAAGCAAATCCAGCTAGAGTAATATTAATGGATTAAGAGGTGCTTATGAATCGAAATTTAGCTAGAATATTATTAACAAGTGCAGGAGTTATTTGGGGATTTGGATTTATTATCAACAAGTATATTCTAGACAGCGGATGGGATGACTCACAATTACTATTTGTAAGATTTTTCACTGCAACAGTATTTATTTTTCTGATTTTTCTGAAAAGGATAATTAAGACGGACATAAAAACCATATCATCGGGAGTATTTCTAGGCGTGTTTTTATATTTAGGGTTCTTTTTTCAAACTTGGGGCCTTGAAAACACGAATCCATCCAATAATGCTCTCATTACTGCTGGTTACATTATTTTGCTACCACTAATAATATTTGTAATGGAAAGAAAGAGAGTTCATAATAAAACAATTTTAGCTGGTATTATCACCCTAATCGGAATTAGTCTTATATCAGTAGACTTTGATAGTTTATCAATATCATTTGGTGATTCATTAACATTTATTGGAGCATTTTTTTATAGTATTCATATATATTTTCTAGGAAAAATTGCAAAGAAAAAAGACCCAATTACATTGATGGCATTCCAATTACTATTTTTTAGTATAGTAGCGTTTATCGTCATGCAATCAAGAACGGGATTTCCTTTCATTGATTTCAACGATTTTGGTAGTTATTCCATTTTGTTATTGGGAATTGGAATTGGTATCTTTGCTAGTTTTTTAGGCTTTGTATTTCAGAGTATTGGTCAAAAACACACAAATGAAGCAGAAGCAGCGATATTGATTTCTACAGAAAGTGTGTTTGGACCTGTGTTTGCAATAGTATTTTATAATGACCCATTCAATATGATTATTTTAATTGGAATAATATTAGTGTTTGGTGGAATCGTTTTGAGTGAATTGGATATTGTTGAATGGATAAAGAAGAAAAAAATAAAGGCAAAAATAAAATAACGATAGCACATACGTGCAATCGTTATTTTTTACTTATAAGGCCTATTTTTTATTTTTTTTTGTTAAAAAGACAAGAGAACTTGAAAGAATTAAAAACAAAGTCACTATACTAAACACTGAAATTAGAAAATACCATATTCCCAAAGTATCTACTTCAAAGAAGGGATATATGTAATCACTTGTTATAGATCCATGAATCAATACAAATACTACATAAAGCAAAGGGTAAATTATCCATTTTTTAATATTTGAAAATTCAAAATTATATTCTTGTCTATACCATACAAGAAATCCCATAGTCAGCAATGGAGTAATATAATGATTTAAGATATTTCCTAATTGAGAAACACCATTTGGATTCCAAGTACCAGCTAACATAATTGCAAACACTAAAAATGTAATGGTTATATATACTGTAACTCCACCTAAGAAGTCATTAAACTTTTTATTTTTATCTAATTTCAATGAGAATATTAGCCAAAAATAGACTATCACAATCAAATTGCTTTGAATAGTAAAATATCGAAATGTTTGTAAAGCGGAAATCAATGGACTACCTGGATTGTCTATTGCAGATCCAATCATTGTTGATAAGACTCCAATGGTTCCAAGGACCACAATTGTTAAAGTAAATGCTTTTTTCATTTTATCACCCACCTAATTATATATTGTTTTAGAAACCTTTTCTATATGACATGCATTTTTTTTATTACAACAATATTTTTTTGACGTTATGTTCTTCGTTAAAAATGTTTGGTGTTATAATATATGTATCAACTATAGGGAGGTAAAACAATGTTTGTAGGAAATATAAATGATTTAGAGGGCAAGGTTATTACTAGTCCAGAAGCAAAGGATTCGCTTATGAAAGTATTGATTTCACCTAAGGAAGGATGGAATGGGTACGTTATGAGAGTGATTGAAGTGAATAAAGGTGGATATACTCCTAAGCACAGTCATCCATGGCCACATATAAATTATGTAATTGAAGGAACTGGACAATTACTAATTGACGACAAGTTCCATTCAGTAGTATCAGGAGCTTATGCTTATGTTCCAAGTAACACAGTACACCAATTCAAGAATGTTGGTGGGGATATATTTAAATTTATTTGCATTGTACCTGAAGAAGGCCATAAATATTAAGACAAGGAGGCTAGCGTATGGAAAGAACTAAATTTATCATATTGAACTTGC
>CAZUQS010000078.1:0-6493 GCA_964622615.1 uncultured Candidatus Izemoplasmatales bacterium
GGCTACTATTTTTCCCAAACACGATTTATATCCTAACCGATTTAATCTATATTGAATCTCGCTACTTTATGACTTATACTGGCCCTTATTCGCCGCTTACTTATTTACAAAATTTAGAAATGTACCTAGCATTATTCCATATAGTAATTGGAATTATTATTGGCTATCTTTACGGATACAAATCGCTAATAGTATTATATCGTTATTCAAAAACAACAAAACTATTGCCATATCGAGATTTGATAACAATCGGTATATTTGGATTATCTGGACTAGGAGTCTACATCGGAAGATTTTTCCGTTACAATTCTTGGGACTTATTTAGAATATTTGATATCGTTCGAGATTTCTTTGCAACCTTCTCTTGGTTCACAGTATTCTTTATAGGGGTTATCACATTTATACAGATTTTATTATTTTACTCAATTAAATTTTCGCAAAAGTAAAAGCCCTTTTTAAGGGCTTTTTTTATGTTTCATTTTTGAGTTTGTAATAATAATATCAGTTCTCTTAATGCTTTCGCAGCGACAATGGTAGATACATTAGAAGAATCCAACATTGGAGCTAACTCGACCATATCTGCACCAACCACATGATTTAAATTGGTAAAAGCTTGAATCGCTTGTAATAAATCCTTAAAGCTCATTCCTCCAGGTTCAGGAGTTCCAGTTCCCGGTAATACAGATGGATCTAGTACATCAAGGTCGATAGTGATATATACAGGGTGATCTTTGATTTGATTGACAATTTCTTCTAATCCATCGAAGTTAAACTTTTGTAAATGGGTATGTGTTTTCGCCCATTCGAATTCATGTCTATCTCCAGAACGAATTCCAAATTGGAAAATACGGTTATCCCCTAGCAGATCATGACAGCGTCTTAAAACTGTCGCGTGAGATAATTTTCTTCCAAGAAACTCATCCCGTAAATCTGTATGTGCATCCAAGTGGATTATCCTTAAATCTGGGTATTTATCATATAGAGCCTGTACCACAGGTAGGGTAACAAGATGTTCTCCACCAATCATCATTGGTAACTTGTTATCTGTAACGATTTCTTGTGCGGTTTTGTAAATAACTTCGAGAGATTTTTCCACGTCACCCATCGGTATTTCCAAATCACCAACATCGACAGTTTTGTAATCGGTCAAATCTTTATCTTGATATGGAGAGTACCATTCGATTCCGATGGATTCTACGCGTATCGCGTTACCAGCAAACCGTGTTCCCGGTCTATAAGATGTTGTTGTGTCCATTGGAACACTAAATAACACTACATTTGCTTCTTTATATTCTGATTTACAACTTTGAAATGATAAGTCTACTCTTTTAAAACTCATCTAAATCACCATCCCATTTTACCCAATTTTCTTTATCAACTATTTGTATATGATTATTGCCAAGATCGCTTTGCAGTGCCGACCCTTTTTTTGTGTAAAATTTAATATCCTCAATGACTTCTTGTGTAATGATTTCACCTGGAATTAATATTGGTATTCCTGGTGGATAAATCATAACTTGTTCCGCACACACTTCATTTAATGCATCATCTAATGTTACTGCTAGTTTCGGTGCGTGATAAGCATCTCTTGGTCTAGTATATGCTTCCGGAAATTGATAAGTAAATTCAATTTTTGGTAATTTGTCTCTTTGTTTATAATATTTGTTTGATAACTTGCGAAATGCTTGTACTAGTCGTTCTAGATGCTGTTTTGTTGTACCGATTGTTAAAACAGCTAAGACAATATGAGACTCAGCTAATTCCAATTGGATATTAGAGTCTTTCATGACTAAATTGTATACCTCAAATCCTGATAAACCAAGATCAGATACTTTGATAATGATTTTTGTTTCATCATAATCAAAGGAGTTGGTTTTTAGAAAGTAATCTTTATCAAAGACTTGAATTCCAGGAATTTTAGCTAATTTCATGCGAGCAGCTTTTGCCATTGTCAACAAAGAATCAATTTTTTTTGCGCCTTCAAAATACATTGTTTTTCTAGCAACATCTAAACTCGCCATTAAAAGGGAACTCGGACTGGTTGATTGCAACATATTTAAACTAGATCGAAGTCTGGAATTATCAACTAGAATTCCTTTGCATAAAATTACAGAGGATTGTGTGAAAGAACCGGCTGTTTTGTGCATCGATAACGCAGTCATATCTGCATTTGCTTCCATTGCACTAATTGGTAATTTGTCAGAGAAGTAGAACTGAGCGCCATGCGCTTCGTCAACGAGGACCAACATATTATTTTTGTGCGCTAATTCTGTGATTTGTACTAAATCAGAGATAACTCCAAAATAGGTAGGATTGATCACAAAAACTGCCTTTGCATCTGGATTTTCCTGGATTGCTTCTTCCACATTGTTATATGTAATGTCATTTGCAATTCCTAAATCCTTATTGATATTTGGTTTTACAAAAACAGGAATAGCACCGGATAGAATCAATCCGTTGATTACAGATTTATGCACATTTCTTGGTAAAATTATTTTATCATTCGCTTTACAAGCCGTTAATATCATTGCTAGAATACCAATTGTAGTACCATTGGTAATGAAGTATGCTTTATCAGCCTTGCATGCGTCTGCCATTAATTGTTCACTCTCTAAAATAACACCAGTAGGTTTATTCAAATGATCCAGTCCGATAGGTGAATTTGAATCTAATAGATATACTTGTTTTCCAGTGTAATCAATCAAATCGTTTGGTATTCTTCCTAATTTATGACCAGGAACATCAAATGGAGCTATATTTTTTTCACCGTATTGTTTTAACTTGGTAAAAAAAGGTGTTTTATATTGTTTGTCGCGTTTCATTAAGCATCCCCTATTCTCTTATACTAACTAAGAAAAATAATATCACATTATCTTGTTTTTTAAAAGCATTTTTGTTCGATTTGTTTAATAAATAATTCGTTGGAAATTATATATAGTTTTATGGTAGAATAGAATTATGAAGAAAGAGGTAATTTTAGATGTTTGAATATACAGAACTAGATCGAGAAAAAGTCATAAACGGATACTTTGAACACTTGGACCCACCAAGATTAAAACTCTTCCCACCAAAGCAAAAAAGGAAATATATTGTACTTGAAATTTTAATGAAACAAATCGATAGTAACAAGCATTATACGGAATCACAGTTGAATGATATTTTATATAATATTTACGATGATTTTGTAACATTGAGAAGAGCGTTGATTGATTTTGGCTTTATGTCTAGAACAGTAGATGGCAAACAATATTGGGTAAATAAAAAGGACTAGCAAGTAAACTTGCCAGTCCTCTTTTCTTAGTAATTTAGATTATTCGCCTAATGCTTCAATAGCGCCTGTAAGAGCAGCTATGAAAGTCGCTTTTGTTAAGTTACCATTTGCAAAGTTAGTGTAGATAGGTCCTAAAGTATCCATACCGAATCCAGAAGGCATATCATTTTGCCACCATGCATAAATATTACCTGAAGCCATCCATTCAGCTACAGCAGCTGATAATGGGTTAGTTGGTGCTAGAGTTACTGATTTGAAAGCAGGAATCATTCCAGCTTCATTTACCATGTATTCATGTCCTGCTTGAGTTGAAGCTAAATCATTTAAGAATTGTTTAGCAAGAACTTTAACATCAGAATTAGTGTTAATTACATAGTATGAAGGTGCAGCAACGAAGATTGAAGTATTTTCCCCAGCTGCAGCAGCATGTGGAGCATATCCCATTTCGAATTGTGAATCTGCGTTTTCGTCGAAGTAAGCCATTAGATTAGGATCAATCCAGTTACCTTGATGAATAAATGCAGCTTTTCCAGAAGCAAATTTACCAACTTGGGTATCATAAGTACCTTCTAATAAGATCGTAGGGTCTGAATATTCATATAATAATTCTACCCAATCAGCATAAGCTGTTAATCTTGCAGCATTTGCAATACCATCGTTTAGGTCATCGATTACTGATGAATCATCATAAGCTAGACCAGAAGATAAGTAACCATTGAAGTTATGAAGACCTGTAACCCAAGTCATTCCAGCTCCAGCAGCCATTGATACTACAGCATAAGTGCTCATACTATTTGCATCATAATAATCTTGAACATCTTGGAATGCAATTGCATAAGCAGCTTGAGAAGTTAAATCCGCAGGATCAACACCAGCAGCAGTTAAGATTTCAACGTTATAAGCCATACCCCAAGCTTCAACAGCAACAGGGAATCCGTAAGGTGTTCCGTCAACTTTGAATGCTAAGTCAGTATCTAATAACCAAGCTTGGCCAGTTAAATCAAGGACATAATCAGAATATTCGTTATATCCACCCATACCTTCAATTACGAAGATGTCAGGTTGTTTTGATGTTTGGAATTCAGCTAATATTTGAGTTCCATAAGCACATGAATCTCCACCACAAGTAATAACTTCAACTTCAACGTCATTAAGAGCAGCCCAAGCTTCAGCATACGTTCTTAACGCGCCATCAATTTCCACTTTGTTTTGGAAAATTCTTAAAATATCTCCCGCTTCTGTTGTTGGAGCAGCAGTAGTTGCAGCAGTAGTAGCTGCAGCAGTAGTAGCTACAGTAGTTTCTTCTCCACATCCTACTAGAGTGAAGATCGCCATAAATGCGACTAAAACAATTAATAATTTTTTCATTTTTTCCTCCTATTTTTTTTAGTTTAGTCTTTTTTCTATATTATATACACAATTGTAGTTGTCGTATATGTCGACAACTTCATTGTAAATACCTAGAGTGATTGGTTTTTCAACCGTTATATTAATGCTTTTGTTCAGTAGTACCGTAATTTTATTACCTTGAACCATGAAACTAAATTTGAACTCATCAATTTCTTTCGGTAATATCGGTCTAAGAGTAATTCTGTTTTCATGAATTCTTAGTCCTAATATTCCATAAGTAATGGTTAAGTAGATTCCTCCAGAATTCGCAATATGTATACCATGATCGGTATTATTATGTGAATTCTCTAAATCCATCTTAGCAATATCCTTGAGATATTCATAACCTAATTCCGCATTTCCAAGTCGAAAAGCTAGGATTGAATGAATACACTTTGATAAACTCGAATCATGAGTCGTCTTAGGCAAGTAGTAATCAAAGCTATTTTGGAACACATCCAAATTGTCAAAATCGAGTAAAAACATCGATAATAAAACATCAGCTTGCTTTAATACTTGGTGTTTGTAGATGAAAAGTGGATGATAATGTAGGACCAAAGGAAATTTATTCTTAGGTAAGGATTTAAAATCCAAAGGTTTCCGTTGTAAAAACGCGTTATCCTGTACAAAAATATTTAAATCTTCATCAAAACACAACTTCATAAGTTTAGCTGCTTTGCTAAATGCTTTCATTTCCTTATCTAACACATGTAAATGCTGTAATTTCTTTTTATATTTTTTATAATATTTGACAATGTGCTCAAAATGATACTTCGCCATTGAATTGGTATAATAATTGTCATTTACAACCGCTGAATATTCATCAGGTCCAGTCACGTTGTTAATATGAAAGGAATCGTTATAATAATTACCAACTTCTAGCAAAAATCGACCGGTTTCTAGTAACATTTCAAAACCATATTGAATCATAAAATCAATATCATTTGTAAATTGAACATATTTAATCACTGCGTATGCAACATCAGAATTAATATGATATTGAGCACTTCCAGCTGGATAATAAGGACTAACCTCATATCCGTTGATGGTCCTCCAAGGAATTTTTACTCCTTTTGTTGAACCTTGATTCAATGCTTCAATTTTTGCTTCACTAAAATGTTTGTAGCGAAATAGTAATAAATTTTTAGCTTTGTTTGGATCTGTAATCATAAAGAATGGAATCATATATATTTCGGTATCCCAAAAATAATGTCCTTCATAACCTTCACCAGTTAACCCCTTAGCTGGAATATTATAATTGCTATCATCCATAGCACAAGAGTTTAATTGGTAGACATTATATTGAATCATTTTCTGCAAGGCATTATTGCCTTTGATGCTAAAATCCGCATGTTTCCAAAATTCACTCAATTCTTCGGTTTGAAGTCTTACATAATAATCAAAATCTTTATGATAGACTTCTTTTAGTATTCCATGATTCTTAATAATTAAGGAATCTTCTTGATTTCCAGGCGAATACACTACATATTTTGTTAATTCACAACCAATATTGTCCACTAACTTTGTTTCAATAACCCCTTCATATCCAGTTTCAGTATATTGATACTTAATTGGCTTGTTATGAGCCATACCAACACTTAGTTGTAAACTAGAAGATGTTGTTTCTGTTAATAATATGACACCTAAATCATCATCAAAACGATTGATAATACGTAAATCATCCGCAGAGGATTGATTGATTCTTGAATCGGTTCTTTCCTTCATTGTTTTTTTTGGTAGTGTTAGCTTGGATACAATCTTAATCTTACCAGTATAATTTGGTGAAGATACCTTCACACGAATCGTTAATAATTCTTTTGTGACAAATGAAAC
>CAZUQS010000079.1:0-6428 GCA_964622615.1 uncultured Candidatus Izemoplasmatales bacterium
AGCCGTCCTTATTGAGGGTAAATTAAAATTTGTTGGTAAATCACCTTTAATGATAAGCGAACTGATTTGTTCAAAAAGTTGTTGATAGATAGGCTTTTTGGACGACGAAGATACCTTAATGCCTATCATAAATCTAAACGCTCAAATTTTTTAATAGAAACTCTATATGCTATGAAGTTCAGCAAGAAGAATATGATTATACCTGCAAATAGAATCACTAATTGCCATAACCTAGACGCTGCAGAAGAACCCTCTAATATATTAGCAACACTAGGGATAAAGATAACAGATAATTCGATTCCAGTCGCGAAAAGTATCGCTACTACATTTCCTAGTATTGTTGGTAATCCATAATTATATGCTGTTTTGAAATATTTTATAAAGAACATAATATTGAATAGTCCATACAAAATGAATCCGATTCCGAAAAATGCAAAATTAAGATCCATCATAAAGTTGCTTGTGTGATACAGAACAATATTTAAAGTCGCGTAAACAGCTCCAATTACTAAATATGCTAGTTCTAAAAGCAATAAAGAAATAATTTTTGCTTTCACATAATCATTCTTTTTTACTGGCATCAGAAATGAAAATGTTAAATCATTTTGAGAATTATAAGCTCCATAAATATTTGGTACTGAAATCCAAAAGAAGTACATCAATACTACAAAGAATACCCAATTTGGAATTAAGAATAACGCACTTATTACAAGTGGAACAAACCAATGGAATGGATGTATAGATAATTTTAATTCTTTATATAGTAAATTTTTCATATTATCGTCCCGCCTTTGCATAATAAATCATAATATCGTCAAGACTAGGTTCAACACTATTTAAATTTGCGTATTTTGATACAAATTCAGTCTTCATTAACCCTGTGAATCCAAATGAATTAGTTTTATGTGCAATTAAGTTTCTTTTCACTTCATTCAACTCTTTTGCACTTCCATTTACTAATCGATACGATTCCATTAAATCAACCATTGAAGTACTCTCAACAATCTTGCCTTCATTGATAAAAGTGATGTAATCAGCACATTTTTCTAAATCAGAAGTAATATGTGTAGAAAACAAAACACTTGTCAAACCATCTTCAACAAGTTCTTGAAAGAGCTCAAGTAAGCCGTCCCTAGCAACAGGATCCAGTCCGCTTGTCGGTTCATCAAGTATAATTAGTTTTGCATGGTGCGAAAGAGCTAGAGTAAGATTGTATTTAATCTTCATACCTTTTGATAATTCATCTATCATCTTTTCTGGGTCTAAGGCAAATCTATTTAACAATTCCTTATAAACTGGTTCATCCCAGTTAGAATAGAATCTCTTAACCACTTCGGTAATTGTTTTGATTTTTCTTTTCTTATAAAACTCCGTATCACCTAACATAAATCCCATTTTCTGCTTAATTTCATGTTCATTATCGATGAAGTTTTGCCCGAATATCTCAACGGATCCATCATGCATAATTAAATTCATTATCGCCTTTAGTGTAGTAGTTTTACCCGCTCCATTGCTACCAATGAATCCCATGATATAGCCTTCATCAAGGCTGAAGGATACTTTGTCTAAGAGAAATTTAGGATATTGTTTTGTTACTTCTTTTACATTTAATAATTTCATATCTGCCTCCATGCAACTGTATATATTGAACATACACAGTATACACTGTCGTAAATGCTTTGTCAACAGATTTAGTAATTACGAAGCATATTTTTTAAAGTGTTACATATACAACAGATAAAGATAATGAAATATTTTTAGTTTAATTTAACACTAAAAAACAAAAAAATATCGATAAACGATAAAAAGGTGTTGACAAACAAGAAACTGTGTGATATTCTAATATTAAGAAGGAGGGGATGAATATGAGTCATTCTTTTAACAAAAAGTATTTTAATATTATTTTATCCATTACAAGATGGATTACAAAAGTAGGTGTAGTTGCATTATTTATACTTATGGGATTATTATTGTTAGCTGCAGGAGTTGTAATGTTTTTGCCAATTGAATTATTTGACTTCAATTTAGGAGATTTAGCAAATATAAATATTCAGTACTTGAATGCATTTATCAGCGTCAATCCTGACTTGTTCAGTGGGATAGTTAATGTAAAATGGTTGATTGTATCAGGTGGACTTATTGGGTTACTAAATCTTGGATTCTTACAATATATATTTATTATGCTTAAGAAAGTAATTATTGATGTTTCTGATGATAAGCCATTTTCAACCGAAAACATCGTTAGAATTAATAAAATAGGGTATTCGTTTGTGATTGTTGCGATTATATTCCCTATATTTAATGGATTATTAATGACTGAATTTTTTAATCTGTTATCTCTTAATAATATGGGGGCTAATTATATGTTTAATTTCCAACAATTATTCATAGGCTTTCTAATCATTGTTGTAGCGAATGTCTTTGATTATGGTTCTTATCTACAAGAAGATCATGATATGACCGTGTAATTATGGCGATAATTATTAGATTAGATCGTGTTTTAGCCGATCGTAAAATGCAACTTAGCGAACTCAGTGAACAAGTTGGAGTTAGTTTAGCCAATCTATCAAATCTAAAAACTGGAAAAGTACGAGCAATTCGATTTTCCACATTAGAAAAAATCTGTGAAGTTTTAGACTGTCAACCAGGAGATATATTAGAATACGAAAAATAGAAGGGTTTTTTACCTTTCTATTTTTATTTGCATAATCTAAAACGCGTGGCACTATTCAATAGATTGGTGTCTTTTGTTTTAGTATATGTTAAAATAGTTATAATGAAAATTTAAAAAGCTTAAGGAGATGTAAAATGATTGGAGCTATATGGACTTGGGCATGGCCTTGGTGGAGTGTTATCGTAGGGATTAATGTTGTAAACTTTATCATTGGACTATATCTGTTTTGGAATTCAAGAAGAAATGACTCTCGTGGACTGAAATCCTATCATAAAAGCATGAGGATTGCTGGAATACTATTTGTTGGGGTTGCCATGTATCGATCTATTTTCGTTTCAAATTATTTATTACAATTAGCTTGGTTTGATACAATTTTTAATAGTACATTAATTATACGGTTCTTAGCTACGTTTGCTGAACTTTCATTTGCATATTTAATCATGGCTTCTATGTTACAACTAAATAAAGAGATTCCTTCAGGAGTGACTAAGGAACAAGGATTTAAATACTTCCTAGAACACAAAGCACCTTACTTGTTTTTTATCTGTTTAGCTATAGCACAAATCTTTGCTTACGGTGGAGCTATCACGAAAGTAGATTTGTTCTTTGCGATAGAAGAGACATTATGGGGAGTGGCATTTCTATCTATAGTTCCATTGTCTATCATTCAATTTAGACGTATACGTTCCAATAAGATATACACAAAAGAAGAATTGCAGCTTTACAAAATATTAACGGGTATAGTTATGGTCTTCTGTGTTGGTTATAGTATGTATTCTGTTTTTTATCATCTACCAATAGAATACTGGCCATCTGCGATTCATCAACTACAGGTGGGAAATCCGGAACCTGCATTTCAATGGGGTTGGAGCGCAATAAAAGATACACTGCTTATTGTGAATGTAACAAGAGATTATGACACTTGGGGTGGAATGGGATTTGTTGTTTGGCATTCTGGGTATTTTACATTGTGCGGATGGATGGTTCTGTTCTTTATGAATGGAACTAGATTACGAATTAAGAAAAAGAGTAATTCAACAGAAAGAATTTTGAAAGGGTAGTGAAGAGTATGGATACAATATTATTTGATTTAGATGGAACGATACTACCGATGGACTTAGATAAATTCTTGCATAGTTATTTCAAGAATTTAGCAATTCACTTAAAAGATTACATTGATCCTAGTAAATTAACAGGTATCATGATGGAGTGCACAAACCTTATGATTTCAAATACATCACCAATACCAAATCAAGATGTGTTTATGTCTCGATTTGATGAACTTGTGGATGGTGATATTGGAATGTATAAAGAGGAATTCAGCAATTTCTATGATAATTTATTTCAAGAAGTAAAAAGCACAACATGGGAAAACAAATATATAGTTGAGAGTGTTAAAGTTCTGAAGGAGAAGGGATACAATGTTGTTATAGCTACGAACCCCTTGTTTCCAATGAAAGCAAATCATCATAGAATCCGATGGGCAGGACTAACTCCAACTGATTTTAGTTATATTTCATCCTATGAAGAAAATAGTTATTGCAAACCGAACATTGAATTTTATAAAGAAGTTCTATCAAAAATTAATAGAGATCCCAAAGACTGTATGATGGTAGGAAATGATTCTTTTGAAGACATGATAGCCGGGACATTGGGAATTAAAACCTATTTAATTACAGACAATCTAGTGAATAGATATAAGGAGCAAATCACACCAGATCACATAGGTACCTATAAAGATTTTCTTGCTTTTGTAAAAACATTAAAGGAAGTTTTGTTATAAAATAGAATGAACATTATAGTTAAGGCCCTTTTGGGCTTTTTTTTATGTTGTAATTTATGGGTATTTATAATGAAATCTCGTTTGATAGAAAATTAATTACGAGAAGTCAATAAATTTAATAAAAAAAACTTGCGTTTTCAAATAAAATATGGTAATGTGTATACAACAGTAGTGTGTAGTACACAGTACAAATATAATACAGTTTAGTAATAAACAAAGAAAGAGGACAAACAGCATATGAAACATTCGTTAATCAGCAATATTAATTATGTCTACAAAGAGTCTATTAAGAAGTATCCAAGAGTGAAATGGTTTTTACTAATTAATTTTATTACGGAAATATTGGTTCCGTTATCAGCAATATTTACAACTACATTGCTTGTATATTCTTTTACTCATGATGTGGATATTCCAATATATATTGTACTCATACTAGGATTATCCGTATTGACCTATGTTTTGGAATCTTTGAGGTTTTGGTCTTATCTTCGATATTCATTTGAAAACACATTCACTCGAAACTCGACATTTTTGATACGACTAGCTGAGCACCAAGTGACCACAGATTATATCAACATTGAAGCAAGTGATCGAAGAAAAGTAATAACAAAAGCTTTTGAAGCTATTGAAACCACTTATCGAGGAATTGAAATGCTCCTTAAGCAAACACCTTTGGTTTGTATTAACCTAGTCGGTTTATTGATTTTTAGTGTATTGCTCGCTATTTATGTTCCTTTTATATTGTTGATTTTAGTTGTTATGACACTCATTAATTACTTTTTAACAAAAAGAGCAAACAATTATTTAGCTAACATGAAGAGTCGTTTAAATGATGAGTTCTATGAAATGTATTACTTATCAAAAGATTCAACCAATCCAAATTATGGAAAAGATATTCGGCTCTATGGTTTACAAAAATGGTTTGATGAATTGTTTGTAAAACTTACAAAAAACAGAAGAAATGTAGTAAAAAAAATAGAAAAAAGGTTCATGTCCGCAAATGTTTCAAACACGATTTTTTTGTTTATACGAGATTTGATTGGATATAGTGTTTTGTTAGGATTGGTTATTAATCAGAAAATCGACTTAACTACGTTCATCTTTTTAACTGGAATTATCGCTGGATTTTCAATGTGGCTGAATGGATTTACGAGTTCGTTTAACTATTTGCGAAGTAGTAATGTGTGTGTAAATGATTATCGGAAATGTATTTCTGTCGATAGTGAATACAATAAAGAAGGTACTTCTACGAAATACCTTACATATCCTTTAACTGTGGAATTTAAGAATGTTACATTTTCCTATCCAGAATCCGCACAACCAACCATAGAGAATTTATCGTTTACAATTCAATCTGGAGAAAAAATAGCTTTAGTGGGTGATAACGGAGCTGGTAAAACAACGATAATAAAATTACTATGTGGTTTGTATAAACCAGAAGCTGGAACAATTCATATAAATGGGGTTGATATTAACAAGTTTAATATTCAAGACTATATGTCTTTATTATCCGTTGTATTTCAGGATTCAGAGCCTTTGTCGCTAACGATAGAAAATATCATCTCATGTTGTAAACCAGAAGATGTTGACTATGATAAGATGTGGAAATCAATCACAGAAGCAGGATTAAAGGATAAGGTTATGTCATTAGAGCTAAAAGAAAAAACATTCATTACTCAGATGTTTGATGAAAGTGGTGTAAGGCTTAGTGGTGGAGAAATTCAAAAACTTATGTTAGCAAGATCATTATATAAAAACGCAAAATTATTGATATTAGATGAACCAACCGCTGCCCTTGACCCCATTGCAGAAGAACAGCTTTATATTAAATATAAACAACTCGTCAAAGACTGTACTTCAATTTTCATTTCACATCGTCTGTCTTCTACAAAGTTTTGTGATCGAATTTTATTTCTTGATAAGGGAAAAATTACAGAGCAAGGTACTCATCAAGAATTAATGAGGTCAAAC
>CAZUQS010000080.1:0-6399 GCA_964622615.1 uncultured Candidatus Izemoplasmatales bacterium
ATCGTGTATCAAGAAGCAGAAAATCGTTTGCATACTGCTAAAGCTGTTATGGCAATGACGATAGGAAATAAATAAGGAGAATTATGAAACTATTTATTGCTTTACTTTTTGAAGAGGAACAAAAAAATATCATCTATGATATCCTTCAAGAAATAAAGTTAATTTCTAGATCAGGTAATTTTACAGCTTACAAAAACTTGCATTTGACTCTTGAATATATTGGCGAGACATCAAAAGAGCAGTTAGAAGTGATTAAGAATACCTTATCAGAGATTGATTTTAAAACATTTAATTATGTTACCAATAAAATTAAATGCTTCAGTAAAAGCGATAATCAAAAGATTGTTTATTTAGGAGTGGACTACTCCGATACCCTAAGGGAATTATATCATCGAATAGTCGACCAATTAAATAAAGCTGGGTATAATTTCGGTTACGAGAAACTGACTCCACATATTACATTAGGAAGAAAAGTATATTTCAAAGAATTTGAAACGGTTCGAAACATTTACTGTAATCCTCTTACCATTCTTGCAGATCACATTTGTATTATGGAATCAAAAAAGATTGACGGTAAAATTGTTTATGAAGAACTATACTCTATACCTTTAAAATAGTTGAAATTCCCTAAAAATAAGGATATTAAAAAAAGCACATTTTATAATGTGCTTTTATTTATTTAATACAATTCTTTGTCTTTTTCTTGATATTCATTGAATAATTTAAGACAAACATCACGTTCCTGTTCTTCTAAATCTAGAATGTTCTTATCACTACTATTATTCTTAATGAATTCATAAATATAGTCATCTCTAAACCCGATTTCATCAGCGTCCATAGCATTACATCCAAAGTATACCTTTTTAATATTTGACCAGATAATTGCCCCTAGACACATTGGACAAGGATAACAAGTAGTATAGAGTGTACAGCCACTTAAATCATGATTGCCAGTCTTCTTCGTAGCGGATCTAATTGCATTTATTTCAGCATGTGCAGTGGGGTCGTGATCCTTTAAAACGGAATTCGAAGCGACAGCTAATATTTCGCCGTTTTTATCGATGATTAGAGCGCCAAAAGGTCCACCAATATCTTCGTTCATGGTAACCCGCGCACGATCCACAGCTTTTACCATAAACTCATGGTGTTTCGTATCTTTCATAGTATTCTCCTTTATGTTTGTATATCTATTATAAGGAATTTTAGTTAGTTTGTAAAATAGTTATCCTAAAATAAATTAAATTAGTTTATTCACTTTTCAAATATGATATAATTTATATATATTAAAAACAAGGTAGGTATGTTATGAAATTTGTTACTTGGAATGTAAATGGCTTACGCGCAGCCACTAAAAAAGGATTTCTTGACTTCTTCAATGAAGTGAAAGCAGATATATTTGCAATACAAGAAACCAAAATGCAAGAAGAACAAAAAGAGTTTGAATTGGTAGATTATTTTGAATATTGGAATTGCGCAGATAAAAAAGGATATTCAGGAACTTTAATTTATACAAAAAAAGAACCCTTAAACGTTACATTGGGCATTGATGGACAAGGATATAATGATGAGGGTAGAATTATTACTCTTGAGTTTGATAGCTTTTATTTTGTTAATGTATATGTTCCAAACACAAAACAAGAATTATTGCGTTTGGATTATCGTATGGAGTTTGAAAATAACTTCAGAGAATACTTAAATCGATTAAACCTTTCAAAACCAGTTGTATTGTGTGGGGATTTAAATGTTGCTCATAAAGAAATTGACTTGAAAAACCCGAAAACAAACACAAAAAATCCTGGTTTTACAATAGAAGAGAGATCGAAGTTTCAGGAGTTATTAGATTCTGGATTCGTGGACACATATAGAATGTTGAATCCTGAAACAATCAAGTATACTTGGTGGTCTTATCGTTTTAACTCAAGAGAAAAAAACACAGGATGGAGAATTGATTACTTTGTTGTGTCAGATAGCATTAAAAATTTGGTGGAACATGTAGAACTTAGAAATGATGTATACGGTAGCGATCATTGTCCAGTAGAAATCGACATCTTATTATAGAAATGGTGATGAAATGAATCGTAATGTACTTAAAATAATTGCAGCGGTTACGATGACATTCGACCATATCGGTGTTATTATGTTAGAACCGGATTCTTTAGAATACTATATATTTAGAAGCATTGGACGAATTGCTTTTGTTTTGTTTGCATATATGATAGCGGAAGGCTTTTTTAAAACAAAAAATCTCAAGAGTTACTTTTTAAGATTATTTGTATATGCGAGTATTATTGAAGCATTCATCATTGGTTACTATTTTATTAGTGGAGAAAATTATATACTCGGATTTAATGTTATTTGGCCACTGGTATTTGGTTTGGGAGCGTTATTGCTACTGAAGAATAAATCTATTTGGATCCGCTTGATCTCCATTTTGGTGGTGTTTGCAGCAGAACTACTTCACATCCCTTATGGAGGGTATGGAGTTCTAATTATTATGGTGTTTGGTTTATACAGAAACCCATTAACACAATTATTATTTGTGCTAGGAATTAATCTGTTATTCATTGATGTTCCGTTATTATCCTATTTGGATTTAGCAAGTTATGCAAAATATATCTGGATTCAATGGTTCTCAATGGTAGCTTTTGCATTTATTCTATTTTACAACGGTAAAAAAGGAAAATTCCGAATGAAATGGTTTTTCTATATTTTCTATCCATTACATTTGGGGATAATATATTTAATAAATTATTTATTATAAAGAGGTGATAATATGCTTGTACTAACTTCAAAAGAGATGAAAGAATTTGAAGAACACACATTGAAAGCGTTAAAGATTACAGAAATTGAACTTATGAATATAGCTGGAGAAGCTCTTGCAAAAGATTTTTTATTAAGAGCACATCCACAAAAAGGGTCTTCGATAAGCGTTGTTGCTGGAATCGGTAATAATGGTGGAGATTCTTTAGTTATGGCAATTGAGTTGAAAAAACTTGGATTTAAACCTATTGTTTATGTTATAGGCGAACTTTCGACAACGAAAGATGCATTTTTGCATTATTTTGATCTTGTCGGAAAAGTGATTAGTATTACAAACAAAGAAGAATTGGAATTGCATCAACAGGGTATTATGAAATCAGAGTATATCATTGACGGATTATTTGGAATTGGTTTGTCTGGAGATGTAGAAGGATATCATAGTGATTTACTAGATTATGTTAATACTTCAAAGAGTACTGTTTATTCCGTAGATCTACCTTCTGGTATTCATCCTGATAATGGATTGGTATTAGGAAAAGCAATCCACGCAAACTATACAGGTGTAGTTGGTTATTGGAAAATGGGGAATCTGATGTTCGATGCTTTAGATTATCACGGGGATATCGAAGTATTAAACATTGGTATTGCTCAAAAATATCTAATTAAAAGGGAATTCATTGATTGTAAAGTGAATGAAATTCATAAACCTTCTAGAAAACATAATTCGAACAAGTATTCGAATGGATTGGGAGTATTCATTGGTGGACGTAAGTCCATGATGGGTTCTATCCAAATGAGTGCTATGTCAGCAATGAAATGCGGGTTGGGTATTACCGTAATCTTATCGAATTTAAAAGATCATAATTATACACAATTTTATCCAGAATTAATTATTCAAAATCATGTTGGTGAAGAAGTATTCCAATTGCTAGATAAAGCAAAAGTGGTTGTATTTGGGCCGGGATTAGGTGTGCATAATGAGGACTATCAGAAACTGTTGAATTACTTACTGGAAACTGATATTCCATTATTGATTGATGCTTCTGGGTTTACATATTTGGATATTAATAAATCGTATCATAACAAATATATTGTGTTAACACCTCATATCGGAGAGTTGGCTAAAATGTTTGGAGTGCAATCATCACAAGTAAAAGAAGAACCGTTCAAGTATATAAATATGTTGTCTGAAAATGGGTTTAGCATTGCATTGAAAGGACCATGTGCTATACTGACTTCCAAAGGGAAGACAGGATTCATTCAAGCGAGAAATCCGGGACTAGCTACCGCCGGAACAGGAGATGTTTTATCTGGTATAATCGCAGCATTCTTATCAAGAGAACAAGCTTATGATGCAATGACATCGGGTGTGATCACTCATGCATTAGCAGCGAATTTTGTTCGAGAAGAATATGGAGAAATTAGTTTGATGGCTAGTGATATCATCGCATCTATTTATAAAGTGCTAAAGTAGGAGGATTCAATGAATTATAAGAATATCAAACCAAATATTTCTAAGAATGCATTTATATTAGATGGTGCAGTTGTAGTTGGAGATTGTTTTATTCAACAATCTGCTAGTGTCTGGTTTCATGCGACCATCCGAGGCGATATGGCAAGTATTGAAATTGGTGAAGGAACCAATATTCAAGATAATGCGGTTGTACATACCGATACCAATCTACCTACAAAAATAGGTAAATTTGTTACAGTAGGTCATTCCGCAATTATCCACGCGGCTACGGTTGGAGATTATGCATTAATAGGAATGGGCTCTGTTATATTGAATGGCGCGGTGATTGGGGACCATGCAATGGTTGCTGCAGGAACTGTGGTTCCACCAGGGAAAGTTGTTCCTCCAAAAATGCTTGCATTAGGAAATCCCATGAAGATTATCAGAGAATTGACAGAAGAAGAATTACAAGCAAATTTAAAGAATTCAAAAACATACATTCAACTAGCAAAGGCATACTTCGATGAATAAGCAACAGCTAGGTGTAATTGAACACGCAAAAGGGTATGTGTATAGTTGTTTAAGTAATGACAGTAGTGGGCATGATTATTTTCATGTTTTAAGGGTGTACCAGATGGCATTAAAACTATCTATTGGAAAAGATGTTGATGTATTTGTTATTTCTATAGCTGCTTTGTTGCATGACTTGGATGATTACAAGATATCGAAAGTTGGTAGTAATCGAGTAGAAACATATCTAACAAATCAAAAGATTGAATCGAAAGAATCCATTATGGATATTATCAGTACGATGTCATTCCATTCACATAAAGAAGGAAAATCAGTCAAAACATTAGAAGGCCAGATTGTTCAAGATGCCGATAGATTAGATGCTTTAGGAGCAATCGGAATTGCGAGAGTCTTTGCCTATTCAGGAGTAAAGAACAGACCTATATATAACAATGATTTAGATGACGATTCTAGTATCGCTCATTTCTATCAAAAACTATTATTATTACCAGATTTAATGAACACATTGGAAGCAAAGGAAATAGCCAAAAATAGAGTAAAATTTATGAAGTTATATTTGGAAATATTCTTTTCGGAATGGGAAGTTTAACGAAACAGAGTATGATCTAAATCGAGCAATAATAGTATCAAGCAAAAGAAATATCTGTTTCACTTAAAATAATTATTCTTGACACATTTTAGTAATGTGTCTTTTTTATGATTAATATCGCAACTACCTTGACAGACATAGTAATTTTTGGTATAGTTAATTTAGAAAAATAGGTTATAAAATCATGAAAGTGATTTGGAAGGAATTATTATGAAAATAGCTGTTATTACAGATTCGGCTTCAAACTTAACAAAGAAGTACGTAGACGCAACTAAAAATTTAGATATGCTTTCCCTATTAATATCAATAGATGGAAAGTTTTATCGTGACCAAGTAGAAATTGATACAGAGACCGTATATAAAAGATTGTTTGAGACAAATGTAACGACCAGTTTGCCTAACATGGAAGACTTTACAAAAAGTGTAGAAAAATTCAAGGCAGAAGGATATACAGATATTTTAGTAATTTCGATATCTAGTAATTTGAGTGGTACTTATAATGCTTTCCGTCTTGCGGCAGATGATGTCAAAGATATTAACGTGCATTTGTATGATACTAAGACGCTATCAATGGCTGAGGGATATTTGGTTGAAGAAGCAATTGAACTGATAAAAAAGAACACTCCAATCGATAAGATTCTAAAACAACTAGATGAATTGCGATTCAAGAATTCAATCGCAATGTATACTGTTGAAACATTGAAATGGTTGAAAAAAGGTGGAAGAATTGGGTTGGTAGAAGGTACTATTGGAGAAATTCTTCATGTAAAACCTGTAATTTCTGTCAATGATGATGGTGTATACTATACAATATCAAAAGGATTTGGTATCCAAAGAGCATTGATTACAATGAGAAGAACACTCGCTGAGTTTTTTGGAAAAGACTTGATTGAAGTAACCATTCATTATGGTAATAATTTAGAACTAGCACATAAAGTAGAAGAAAAATTAATGACTGAATTAAATATATCTAAGATTTCATTAACCCCACTCACACCAGTTTTAGGAGTGCATACGGGACCAGGAATAATCGCAATGATAGGTAGAAGAGTATAAAAACCGATTA
>CAZUQS010000081.1:0-6363 GCA_964622615.1 uncultured Candidatus Izemoplasmatales bacterium
TGATCATAGGATACAAATACACAAATCCTACGATAAATAACAATAGATAAATAGCAGTTTTTCCTAACAATCCTTCGTTGATATTTTTACCTAGAAGGATATGTTTTAGTTTTGCTTTTGTTATTTTTTTCATCATCTTCTACCTCTCTCTCTATTAAAGGCTCCAAAGACTAAGAAGAAGATTCCTAATATAAGTGCTAACGCAATAAAATACAACCAAGCGATTGCGGATGAAAAACCAAATCCGGTTTCTAACGCAAACATATTATTCTTGATATGTAAGATTGCTGCATTTTCTGAAAATGTTGCTAAATTGATAATCGTAAATACAACTGAAACTAAAACCATGGACTTTAAAGCTGGTATGGTAATCTTCCAAAAAGACTCCCATGGACCTGCTCCATCAATCATAGCTGCTTCATAGGTGTGTTTATCGATCTTTTGCAATGCTGCAATAAATAACAATATTTGAACTCCAGAGAACCAAAGTATTACAATCAACTCGGAGAAAATATTGGATATTGGTCTTGCTAGTGTTTCCGTAAACGTCGAATTAATAAATCCTAATATTCCCATTTCTTCAATAATAGGAATTGTCGCTGCACCTTGATAGATCAACTGATTAATCACAGGTCCAGAGGCAATAATAACAGGTAAGAAATAGATTGCTCTAATAAATCCTCTACCCTTAATGTCTTGATTCAGCATGACCGCAATGATAATCGCAAACACGATTATGATTGGTACTTTAAACAAAATCTCAATCGCAAAATCACTTACTGATTTTAAGAAATTGAATCCTTCTGCAGATGAAAATACTTGTTTATAATTGTCAAACCAAATAAATGTTACTTTTATTCCTTCTCCATCCAACACTACATTTGACATCGAGTAATATAAGGAAGTAAATATTGGAATCATCGTGAACACTAAAAATCCAATTGCCCACAACGATAAGAATGACCAAGCAACTAATGTTTCTCTTTTCTTACGATTCATTGGTTTTACAGACATCTTAATTCACCACCTTATAAGAAAGTGGTGGAATAACAAATCCTGGATAAGTGATGGTATCATTTGTGTAATTCACATAGATATCAACGCCATTACTGTAGGAAATTTTATACACTCCAACATCTTCATAATTTCTTGATACAACACTTGCATTGATAATGCTGTCCAATGCTTCGAAAATAAAATCATAATCATATGAAATCTTACTTTTCCAAGTGGTATAGGAAGATGAATATATCTGTTTCAATTCTGTATTCTGTAAAGCATAAGCTGTTTCATTGGTTAAGATATATGATGGATAAACGCCATAATCAACCATTTTAAGCAATTCTATCTTGGAAGACGAACTAAAGTTTTGATATGGGGAATAAACATCCAATAATCCACTTAATACATAAGAACTAAATGGAACAGTATCTGTATAAATACGGTATCTTGATGATGTAAGTGGCATCAACAAATAAGAATCAGTGTAACGTAACATATATAGATTATTTTGATATAACAACATATTTTGATCAATGTCTTCTAACATTGTTTGATAGAATTCAATCGCTTCACTTCTATCGATGGAATTGGTTTCATTATTGTAGTCAGAATATAACGTATTCCCAATACTACCAATCGCAAATAGTTCCATGTTGTTCTTTATTAAGGTATTGACAGAGTCGCCTAATACTTCGGCTACTCGTTCCGGTGTTATATAATACTTATCTTTCGTGAAGCCTTCTTCTTTGAATAGATTTTGATTGATTCTTCTAGCTATATCTTTATAAAGATTAAAGGAACCATCTTCATACACCATCATTGGATCAAAATAGAAATACAAATTAATATCATTCGTATTTGTAAACTGTATCAGATCCGTTAATTCTGATTGTGTTCCTAAACGTTTAGAAAGTGGTCCTGCAACCAACCCAGAACTAGTAAGCCCATCACTTGAAAAACCTTTGTATACAACGTTCGATGGAATCGATTGTTCATTCAAATCTTCTAAGATTGCTCTTAAATCCTCTAGTGATGTCATTTCTAAATACTCATCAAAGATAAATCCTGTTTTCGTTTCGGAAGCGATCACATCTAAGAAGATCGATACATCACTAGTATCATCCACGCGATCAACAATCAAGTTTTGTTCCAATAGATACGCTTGATAATTCTTTGCCATTCCTACGTAATTCGCGTCAGAATCCGCTAAGAACTTATATTTCAAGACTACATTACAAGTGTTTGTATCATCCTCAATCACCAATCTACCAGATGAAGATTGTGCTTGTGATTCCGATAATGGAGTTTGGTACAAACTGCGATATACAAACTCGTTGTAACTATAATAATATTTCAAATTTCTTTTCGCTGGAGATACAGTTAGTTTTGCAAACTCTGCCCCATCTTCAACAATCGAAATAAATCCATGTTGATTAATCCCATGTACCATTCCCGAAACTGGGAATGATAGAATTGGTTCTCGTTCTAAAGCATTTTGAATACTATTATCTTGACCATAATAACGGAATTCATAAATATTGGAATTCACATCTATATCTTGATATCGTATCAATGCACCTGACCCATCTGGAACTAAAATATATCCAGGAATGGTATTGCCATATACTGCTCCTAAGAATGGATATGTTTTTACACTTCTTAATTTAAATGTATCTCCTTCTGTGATCGAATCATTTGGAACTTCTACTACTAAATAATCATCTGTTAAATACACTCGTAACTGAAGAGTAATTCCAGATTCACCAAACGTCAAATTTACAACGAACCCATCCTCAATCAACTCATAAGTAAAGGTAGAATCTGGGCTCTTTAAGAAGCTTTCTTCTATAGTAGTATAAATACCTGTAGAATCATTATAAGAATAATACTTAATCGTTACACAAGAGTTTACAATGCCTTCCCATGTGGTATTAAAATTATTGAGATTTTCATCTAATGTGCTAATGCTAGAACCATAAACAAATCCATCTATCTTATTCACCACTCGAATGGCAAACGATTCTTCTTCCATATAGAGAATATAGGAATCACTTTCACCAACTTGAATATAACTAACTGGTACATCTAAGAAATTATCAACCACAGTCAAATCATCAGTTTGAGTAAACTGATTACTTGATAGGAAGGTTTCGTCCAATAAATTATCTTGAATCGGTATAATATCTGCTTCATAATTATGTTCAGTAAAAGCTAGTACCGAATATGATAGCATTCCAAATATCATGATAATCGTAATAATCATCAGCTTTTTAATTGGTTTACTTGAATACACGGAAGAACACCTCCTTCACCCAAGAAACTAAGAAATCAAATAATTGAGATCCGAATACATAAACTATAAATCCTATTAGTATAATTAAAAACATTGTAAAAGTAGTTAACAATATGTTTTTAAACGTTTCTCTTATTTCGTAATTATGTACTTCTTTTACGGCAATAAATACTAGCGTAAGTGAATAAGCAATAATAAAGAACGACAGTATTTGTAGTAAAATCACTTCATTTAATGTCAATACATTACTAAGTACAATATAGAACGGAAGGAATACGATTACTGGTGAAAGTGCAAAGATTACTGCTATAAATACTTCTTTTAACCAGCCTTCTCCATCGTACAAAGTAGAAATTAAATAATTTGAAAAGATAAATAATAAGACAACTCCAAAGAACTTACCAGTTTCAATACCCAAGTGAATGGTATCTCCACTTGTATTAAATAGAAAACCAGTAAACCGAAGCAACAGCAAGTATTCAGCAAATAACACAAACAATAAAATGAATGCTGTGAATACCGATGCTCGTTTCTCTCTCTTGATCTCATAAATTGCATCAATAGGATGTTTCAAGATATAAAATATGAGCGTAAATTGTCGAACCGACTTCTTTTTCTTAATCTTCGTTATTGAACTATTAATCGTATTAAATACAGGAGTTCTTTTGTTCACTTGTTTTACAGCGAATGAAACAACCATTAAAACCAGTATTAAGATAAAGATAATACTCAAATTATCCTTTAACCATATATCACGAATTTTCCAGAATGTTAAAGAATACCCATCGATATCATTTGCCATATGATACTCATCAAGTGATTGTTCATATAGGTTCTCTTGGTAATAGGACTTACCTAATGCACTATGAGCTAACGCAAAATTATCATTTTGCGTTAAGATTTCTTCAAACAAGACTCTAGAATCTTCATAGTTTCCATCATTATATAAATCAATTGCATGATGTACTAAGTTTGTAAAACTAGATGGTTGATAAGTAATAATTTCTGAATTACCCATATCCAACACAAATATATTTTGATAATCATCCACTTGAATAGCGGAAGGATTTTGAATCAACCCCAAAATATTGGATGTGCTTTGTACAACATCAAAAGCAAATAAGAGATTCCCATTTGGTCCGTATTCCGTAATAAACCCATCATCATATATTGCATAGAGATAGCCATTGGAATCCACTGAAATATCAACAACGCTTTGTTCTTCATTGTAATTGACAGTGGTTAAAATATTATTTCCATTTACATCGAGTTTCTTCAAAGCGTTGATTGTATTTGGTGTTGATGTGTAAACAAGTGATTTGTTGCTGATGGCTATATTGGTAGGTGAAGGTGGTGTGTTTCTAGCAAATTCACCCTTCACAACAAATAAGTCCGCTACTTTTTCTAAGAACGACTTATCAGAAAGATTGACTCCAAAATAACCAAGGAACGATCCGTCATAGTTGAGTTGAATCACTCCACTTGTAGATCCATCACCGATAACATAGATATTCTCACCACTACCCACTACTACTTTGATAGGGGTGTATGGAGAGTTTTCACCAAACAATGGTTCCGTTGGTTGTCCAAAGGTACGAATTAAATTTCCTGTTAAATCATATTTATAGACTAATTGATTTGCTTTGTCTGCAACATATACAAAATCTTCTTCTGATACAAATACACCCGTTGGTTTGTTTAAATCATCCAAACCAATCTCGCGAATAAGATTTCCGGAGTAATTAAGTACAGCAATACGATGATTTCCAGTATCTGCTATATATACCAAATCATCTTTAATATATAAATCTTCTGGATTTGATAATTCAATATTGCGATTTAGAATTCCTACAGGAGTATACGCTGTTTGAGTGAAGGTAAGGTTCCCCTCATAATCAACCGTATAGGTATCATATGGATATTCATTTTCATAAAAATCATTACTTGCATATACAAAAGACATTGGGATGATTAAGATTGCAAGTAGACTGAGGATGGTTACGATTAGTATTTTCTTCATCATAACACCTACTTAATTCCCGAATGAGCCATAGTATCCATTACCTTAGATTGCATCACAATAAAGATTAATAGATTTGGTAAGAACATGATTAGTGAAGCGGCTGCGGCCATCCCTTGCCCAGCTACTCCATTCGTGTTCGTAGTCAGTGTATTCATATAGAACGCAAATGTTTTCAGTGAATCATTGTTAATATAGGTAATCGAAGTATCCGCTGAATTCCAAACAGATTGGAACGATAATATAACCGTTGTTGCAATAGCTGGTTTAATTAACGGTAGAATAATCTTCGTATAGATTTGAAACTCGGTTGCCCCATCAATTCGCGAAGCATCTAACAATTCATTCGGAATTTGATCCACAAATTGTTTCACCAAAAACAATCCAACTGGAATTGCCAAATATGGCAATACGTGGATAAAGAAGTTATCGATTAAACCAAGTTTTTCAATAATCAAATACCTTGGAATCATAACTGCAATCCCAACAAACATCAATGCTAAGGTGTTGATTTCGTTCATCAACTTCTTGCCTTTGAAGTTCAACTTAGATAATGCATATCCAGCTAAAGTACTTATGATAACGGATGTTACAAGAACTAAAACCGTAACGATAACGGAATTGAATAAGTATCTACTCATTGGAATTCCAGATGTTCCAGTTACAGAGAATAGTCTTACAAAGTTTTGAAGGGTAAAATTCTCCACAAAGAATCTTGGAGGATAATAGAACATCTCTTCTAACGGTTTAAATGCATAGTTAAAAATATAAATCAGTGGTAGCAACATAAACATCGCTACTGGAGTAATAATCAAAATGTACTTCAATTGGCTTCGATTGAATTTTGTCGGGCTTATTTTCGTTCCTAAGAATTTATGTTTTCTCATTGGTCTTTACTCGAAAATACTTTAAAAGCGATTCTACTTAACAAATAGATACCGATAAGCAGTAAAACAGATAGTGCTGCAGCATATCCCATCTCGAATTTATTAAAGCCATAATATTCGATATGGTTAACGATTAACTGACCTGCGTATTGTGGTGTTGG
>CAZUQS010000082.1:0-6296 GCA_964622615.1 uncultured Candidatus Izemoplasmatales bacterium
TTCTACTGGTTTTTCGAATTTAGTTGATTTAAAGATTGGATCTTCACTAAACCCCGTAGCAATAACAGTAACAATTATTTCATTCCCTAAGTCCGAATTGATTGCAGAACCATAAATAATATTAATGTCCGTTGTAGAACTTTTTTGAATTTCTTCGATGATTTCATTGATTTCATACAATGAAGCATCAAATCCCGATGTGATATTAACGATAGCATCTGTTGCGCCATTGATAGAAGTTTCTAACAACGGTGATCGTATTGCAGCTCTTGCAGCTTCAACAGCACGATTTTCTCCATCTGCTAGTCCAATACCCATCAAAGCAGTTCCTTTATCTTTCATTACAGTTTTAACATCTGCAAAGTCGACATTTACTACTCCTGGTACAGCAATAATTTCGGTAATTCCTTGAACCCCTTGACGTAATACATTGTCAGCTTCTCTAAATGCATCTAAGTAAGGAGTGTTTTTATCTACTATATAGAATAGTTTATCATTTGGTATCACAATTAATGTATCTACATATGGTTTTAGTTCTTCTAGACCCTGAAGTGCAACAGATGCTCTTCTACGTCCTTCAAAACCAAACGGCTTTGTAACAACACCAATTGTTAAACATCCCATTTCTCTAGCAATTCTAGCAACTACAGGTGCAGCTCCCGTTCCGGTTCCGCCTCCCATACCTGCGGTGATAAATACCATATCAGTTTCCGCTAACATATCTTTTATTTCATCTTCTGATTCTAATGCAGCTTGTTTTCCAACATCTGGATTCGCTCCAGCACCAAGACCTCTAGTAAGGGTTTTTCCTAGTTGAAGTCTAATATCAGCTTTTGAAAGTCTTAATACTTGGGCGTCCGTGTTCATTGCAACAAATTCAACTCCGCGAACTTCGTTCTCAATCATGCGATTAACTGCGGACCCACCGCCACCACCGATTCCAATTACTTTTATTGTAGGTTTTTGATTAAATGTATCATTCATATTGAACATAATGTACCCCCACTATCGTTTTCATAGTAATATCTTACCATATTTATATTAATAAATAAATATATTTGTCTAAATCTCTCACTTATTGCCGTAATATTTTTGAAAGAAATGATCTTTAAATTCTAATAAAGAATCATTTTTTATTGCTTCTTTGATTTGTTTCATAAGATTCTTTAAAAAATACAAATTATGATAGGAAACCAAACGTTGTCCCAACATTTCTTTTCCTTTGAATAAATGTCTTAGATAACTTCTCGTGTGATTTTTACATACAAAGCAATCACATTCAGGGTCTAATGGCCCCATATCGCGTTCATAGGGTTTGTTTTTAATCACAATTTTACCCTGGGATGTCATTGCAGAACCATGCCTTGCTATTCTAGTAGGCAGTACACAATCGAACATGTCAATTCCGTTTAATACTCCCATGATCAAATCATCTGGAGAACCTACCCCCATCAAATACCGAGGTTTATCTTTTGGCATGATGTCTTTTAGATAGTCTAACATCTCATACATTTCTTCTTTGCTTTCTCCTACGGATAATCCGCCAATCGAATAACCAGGAAAATCAATCTTCACTAATTCGTCAATACAATGTTTACGTAAGTCTTTAAATGGTCCCCCTTGGACAATCCCAAATAAAGCCTGAGTTTCAGGAAACTGATGAACATCTTTTCCTCTTTGAGCCCAACGAATTGTTCGCTCTACAGAATTCTTCATATAATCATAATCAGAATGGAATGGTGGACATTCATCAAAACTCATGATGATATCCGCACCTAAATTGTTTTGAATTTCAACTGCTTTTTCTGGAGTCAAATATAATGTTGATCCATTAAGATGATGGCGAAACGTTACACCTTCTTCAGCGATATCTCTGATATCCGCTAGAGAAAATACTTGAAAACCTCCAGAGTCCGTAAGTAAAGCTCCGTCCCAATTCATAAAACCACGGATACCTCCGTGTTGTTTTACAATATCATCACCAGGTTGTAACCAAAGATGATAGGTATTTCCTAATATAAGTCCTTCACTAACTTCTTTCACTTCTTGAGAACTCAATGTTTTCACAGTTGACTGTGTCCCAACAGGCATAAATATTGGAGTCTCAAAACTTCCATGAGGAGTGTGTAAAATTCCAAAACGTGCCCCAGAATTCTTATCTTCATGGATTAATTCATATGTAATAGCCATTACTTACAAGATTTCTCCGTATACTTCACCGCTAACTGCAGCTGCATTTCCTTCATCAGTATCAATGTGCATCGCATTCGCAAAATCGCTTCTTGCGCGGATGACAACATCCCCAAGAATGGTACTACGATCGTTATTTGTTATTTTAACATTGACAATTTGTTTATCCTTCACACCAAAATTATCAGCCGCTTCCGGTGTCAAATGAATGTGTCTTTTTGCAACGATAACACCTTCGGGTATAGTAATTTGACCCTTTGGTCCAACTAATGTGCAAGGAGCACTACCGCTGATATTACCAGATTCTCTGATTGGAGCAGTAATTCCAATACTTCTTGCATCTGTCAATGATATTTCTACTTGTGTTGCGTTTCTTACTGGACCTAAAATTGAAACTCTCGCTAATTCTTTTTTTGGTCCTACAACAGTAACGCGTTCATTTGCTGCATATTGTCCAGGTTGACTTAACATTTTTTTGACTGTTAATTCATAACCTCTCCCAAATAATATTTCCAAATGCTCTTGTGACAAATGGCAATGTCTTGCCGATACTTCTACAAGTACTTTCTTTTCCATATATACCTCCGTAATTTATCATTAATATTTTACTACTTTTTGCGCTTCTTAGCAAACTTTTCTTGTTTTTTCTTAGCTTGTCATATATAATGGTTTCATCTCGCAGTTCGAAACCATCCTGCGTCAACAAAACTAGGAGGAATTATAAATGCCAAACGAAATAATTTGGGTGCTATTTGCACTTGTAAATTTTGTGCTATTTCTTATTATGTACAAAGTATTTGGAAGAATGGGTATTTTCTTTTGGATAGTATTGTCTACTATCCTAGCGAATATTCAAGTAATTGAAATCGTTAGCTTATTTGGATTGGAAGCAACACTTGGGAACATCATGTATGGAACAATCTTCTTAGGAACCGATGTGTTGAATGAAATCTATGGTAAGAAAGAAGCTAAAAAAGCGGTGTATTTGGGCTTTATGGTAATGATATTCACGTTAATTATTATGACCTTAGCATTACAATTTATCCCAAACGAAAACGACTTTGGACACGCTGCTTTAAGTACAATCTTTGGGTTTTATCCAAAAGTAGTATTGGGTAGCTTGATTGCTTTCATCATCTCACAATCGTTTGATGTATACTTTTTTCAAAAAATCAAACAACGACTTCCAGGTAATAAATTTTTGTGGATTCGAAATAACGGATCAACAATCGTATCTCAACTAATTGACACTGCTATTTTCGTACCAATCGCCTTCTTTGGTGAAGGCTTGGGTACAGACGTAATGATTAGTATCTTCATATCAACATACTTGATTAAAGTGCTGGTTGCGGCTTTAGATACCCCATTTATTTACTTTGCAAAAAAAATAAAACCAATATATGAAGATTAGATGACATGCAAATGTTATCTTTTTTTTGTCATAAAAAAACACTTCCGCTTGGGAAGTGTATAGTATTTGATAAGTAATTGAATCGAATCAACTAGTTATTTCGCTTTTTTCATCTTTTTAGAAATCTTTTTTTGTTGCCTTATTTTCTTAATTTCTTCAAAGAGACTTAGCGTTGCGTAATACGTTTCATAATCTCCCATAACATGACTCCTTTTTCTTTTTATTTTTGATGCAACCATATTCTACTACTTTGGATATTAAAGTCAACAATTTTGCTCCTTGTTTTTTATGTAAACGGTGTCAAGCAAAATGTAAGCGTTTATTTTTTACATAATTTTTCATATTGTATATTTCGAAGTTGTTTATATCTAAATATTTTTCTTCTTTTTATTTGATATTCAAACAAATAGCCGTTTTATAAACACATAAAGAAAAAGTCTAGTTCTATCAACTAAACCTTATATTCAATAAATTATGAAAATATATTATTTGTCATTCATTTTTTAATTAACATCGAATCTCCAAAAGAGAAGAATCGATATTTTTCATGAATCGCTTCCGAATAAGCATTCATGATTATCTCTTTAGAAGAGAACGCTGATACAAGCATTAGTAGCGTTGATTTCGGAAGATGAAAGTTTGTAATTAAACTATCTACTGCTGTGAACTGGTATCCTGGATAGATAAAGATATCCGTAAACCCTGAAGCTTCTTTAAATGCTCCGTGCTTATTCATTATCGTTTCTAAAGTTCTTACAGAAGTTGTTCCAACAGCTATGATATCTCGTTGATCTGCTTTTGCTTTGTTTAAAACTTGTGCAGTAGCACTATCCATCATATAGAATTCAGAATGCATCTTATGTTTTTCAACATCATCCACCATAACAGGACGGAATGTTCCGAGTCCAACATGTAACGTTACATATTGAATAATAATTCCTTTTGCTTCCAATGAATGTAACAATTCATTTGTAAAGTGAAGTCCTGCGGTAGGACTAGCAGCGGATCCTGTTATTTTCGAGTAAACAGTTTGATATCTAGATTGATCATCTAATTTTTCATGTATATATGGAGGTAAAGGCATCTCTCCAAGGATATCTAGTAAATCTTCTAGAACTCCTTCATATTCCAATTTAAAATGACGAATACCTTCTTCTAACTCTTCTATGCATTCCAACATGAGTAATCCATCCCCAAAATTTAAGCGGGTTCCTACTTTTACTCTTTTAGCGGGTTTTACAAGTGCTTCCCACATATCAAGACCAAATTGATTCAATAAAAGAATCTCAATATGTGCCTGAGTACTTTCTTTGATTCCATGCAGTCTTGCTGGTATGACCTTGGTGTTATTAAGAACCAAAACAACGCCTTTTTGAAGATAATCACCTATATTAGAGAAGTTGTCGTGTTTCAATTCTAAATTGGTTCTATTCGCAACTAAAAGTCTGGAATTTGACCGGACTTTCAGTGGTGTTTGAGCAATTAATGCTTCGGGTAAATTATAATTAAAATCACTTGTTTTCATTTTAAAATAAAGACCCTTTATAAGATTTTTTTAAATGTTTATATGCTTTTTCTGTTACAACTCTACCTCTTTGTGTTCTACTAATAAATCCCATTTGTATTAAGAACGGTTCATACACATCTTCTAATGTGCGAGCGTCTTCACTAATAGATGTAGCAATTGTTTCCAATCCTACTGGTCCACCTTTGTATTTATCAATAATACCGATTAAATATTCACGGTCTTTACTATCCAATCCTAAGTCATCAATTTTTAATTTACTTAATGCAATTTTAGTGATATCTAACGTAATCGTACCATCTCCTAAAATATCAGCGTAATCACGCACTCTACGAAATAGACGATTTACAATTCTCGGAGTGCCTCTACTTCGTTTCGCTAATTCGATAACAGCTTCCTCTTCTGCAGCATAGTCATAAATCTTAGCAGTTCGCTTGCAGATGAGCTCCAATTCCTCATTGGAATAGAATTCTAACTTGTTCACAATCCCAAAACGGTCTCTTAATGGTCCAGTTAAGTCTCCAAATCTTGTCGTAGCACCAATCAAGGTAAATGGCGCTAAATCAACCCGTATCGACTTTGCACCCGAGTCTTTTCCTACCACTATATCAATCACATAGTCTTCCATCGAAGAATACAAAATTTCTTCTACAATTTTAGGAAGTCGATGAATTTCATCTATAAACAATACATCACCAGGTTCTAGTGATGTCAATATCGCAGCTAAATCTCCTGTGCGTTCAATTGTTGGCCCACTACATGATTTCATGTTGACACCCAATTCATTTGCAATGACTTGAGCTAATGTGGTTTTCCCTAATCCGGGAGGTCCATAAAGTAATACATGATCCAAAGATTCTTCTCTTAATTTGGCCGCTTTAACAGATATTTCTACCATTTCTTTTACATTTTTTTGACCAACAAATTCGGTAAAACTTCTTGGTCTTAATGTAACATCTACCTCGTCATCTATAAGAAGATTGTTACTAATAATTCGCTCGTCCATATAAACACCTCAATTATATTATAACAAATATCATAAAAATTACATCATATTTATTGAGATATGTTGAAATATATATTTATATAATATATAATAAGAATAGTTGGAATTCCAAGGAGTGGAAAAATGCCAAAAAAAGGCGATATATTACTAAATCGCTATAATGA
>CAZUQS010000083.1:0-6289 GCA_964622615.1 uncultured Candidatus Izemoplasmatales bacterium
AATATCGCAACCTTTAGCTTTAATAGTATTGCAAATGATCATTGAAGGTTTTCCTTTTGTGTTTTTTGCTTCTAAAATAGCATCTCTAATTGCTATAACATCATGACCATCAATTACTTGAACATGCCAATTAAACGCTTCCCACTTTTTATCCAAGGGGCTAACATCATTGATTTCTTTTACTTCACCATCAATTTGCATTTTATTATAGTCAGTAAATGCAATTAGATGATCTAATTTTCTGTTTCCGGCAAACATAGCAGCTTCCCAAATTTGGCCTTCTTGACTTTCGCCATCACCAATAATAGAATACACATAGAAATCCGCTTTATCCATTTGCACAGATGTAGCCATCCCTACTGATGCTGAAAATCCTTGACCAAGTGAACCTGTTGTCATGTCTATACCAATGGTTTTATTTTTATCGGTATGACTTGGTAAATTTGTATTTGGCAAGTTTAATGTTTTAAGTAATTCCATAGGAAAATATCCCTTTAACGCTAGAGCAGAATATACAGCTGGGCCTCCATGGCCTTTCGATAATACGAATCTGTCACGATCTGCTAAGTTAGGATTTTTTGGGTCTATGTGCATTTGATCAAAATATAAAACTGCTATAATATCAGCAATTGATAAGCTACCTCCGATATGTCCAATACCTAGAGTAGCTATACAGTCCATTGTTTGTTTTCTAATTTCTCTTGCTTGTGATTCTAGATAAGATTTGATATCCATTGTTGTCCTCCTAATATTTGCAAATCTCTATGTTTAACATTTCTGCTAAAATTTCTAATTCTTCAACTACATCGTCATATAATACAACGTAGTGAGGTTCCCATCCTTGTTTTACTAGTTTCGTAATGAATGGATTTACTTTTGGCTCAATTTGAACAACAATCGATGTTCCAGAAAATTGTTTTGGTTTGTCCAATATTTCCCCTTTTACTAACAAGAAGCGAAATGTTCCATCTGGTTTTCTTCCGATTCTAAATATGGTAGCTTTTTTACTAGGTCTTAGGCCAAATTCCATAGTTGGTCCAATTTGACGGTTTGGATGAACTCCTGTAACCGCTCCTAAATCTTTGCGAGCTAGTGAGCAAGCCGCTGTTCCACAATGCCAGAATGTAATGGTATTGTCTTCTTCATCGATGGATACAGGATCTCCCAAGTAACTAGGTGTTTTTGTAAGTTGTTGTCCTAGATACATGGATAGTGCTCCATAAGCGTCTGCTTCACAAGCAGCGGCTATGAATTCATCATTTAACATACCCAATACACCACATACTGGTGTTCCAAAATCTGTGAAGAAATCAGGCCAGCAACGTGATGCAATCGCTTTGATATTGTTACTTACGATATAATCTTTATATACCGTATAGAGTTTTAAAAAATCCACTCTATTTTTCTTTACTGTTTTATCTAAATCAACCATTTTAGTAGCTGCTAATTTAGCTGCTTCTTTGGTGTCTTCTTCTAACATCTTTTTTGCTATTTGCGTCAATTCGCGCGACTCAATTGCAAGTAAGTTCACACCAAAGTTTTTTGCCATATCTAAATCCAGTGCGCGACCAAACCCAAATCCTTGAGGGGTATGTCCTATCATTAATAGATTCATACCTTTCATTTCATGTTTGATTTTAGCTGCTTCAATGATTTTACCTAAGCGACTTTGAATAACATTTTCTTGAGGCGAACCATACATATACAGTAAATTGTTGTCACTCATTTGATGAAATGCATTGCCAGCAGAAAAAGCTCCTGTTAATGAGTTCAATCGTAGTCTTCCACCATCGATAACAGGTTCTCTCAACGTCCAAAGTAAAACTTGGGTGTTGAATGTTTTAAATATCTCAGTTGCATATGCAGAATTAGCAAATGTAACATTTTGTATAATTACTAAATCAGGATTCTTGTCCTGTATAAATTCTCTTAAAAGGTCCATGGATAATAACATTTCATCTGGGACTATCACTGACGGTTCAATAGAACGTAAGAGTTCTATAGATTCTTTGAACGCTTTTTGAGCAGACTCAAGATGGAATGTTGGAACTCCAATCGGACAATATACTACATTAAATTTTTTCATTTATTTTCTCCTAAAATTTACATTAAATTATTTGGTTAATTAGCTATCTCTACGGTCTCTAATCTAACTAAACAAAGAGCTTAATGCCCAATCTTCAGGAGCCATATAATATGGCTCCTTATGATCGATATTATTGCATTTTTTTATTGCAATTATTGTGGTGCTACTGCTTTTAAGTCTATTTCTAATTGTGTTAATAACTGTAAAGCAGTTCCTGCACTACCATTTGCTAAATCTTCAGCAAATTGATTGATAATTGGATACATACCAGGAATCATTACTTCTGCTAACCAGTCTTGTACATACATTGCATCTGTATTAGCAATTTCATCTAAGAATACTGCATATTGATCATCAAAAATGCCGTAATCAACTGTAGCACCAAGTCTTGGAGTTAAGAACGGTACGCCACCAGTAAAAGCATCATGATGAGCGCCTTCAGCCATCCAAGCAATGAAGTCTTTTGCTTCTTGTTGCATTCCAGAACCATAAAAAGCAGCAAGTGATTTTCCACCTAAGATTGTAGCTCTATTTGTGCCTTGAGGCATTGGAACTACTGTCCAGTTGAAAGATAAGTCTTGATATCCACTTACATTCCAGTTTCCTGACATATGGAAACCGTATTGTCCTGTACGGAATAAAGATGCAGAGTTCTTAGTAATATAAGTATCGCGAGGTAAGAATCCGTCTGCATAGAAATCCATAACCATTTGAGCTACGTCTTGAGCTGCTTGGGATGTAAGATTACTTACTGTATAAGGAGTATCCCAAAGTGTGATTCCAGCTTGATAGAATAATGGCATAAGTCTATGTGCTTGATGGTCAAATAATCCAGGTGCTGTAACACCAGTAGCTCCATCAAGTTTCATCATTTCAGTTTCAAACTCTGTCCAAGTCCATACTGGGTCACCTATTCCAGGATAGTTAACATTATTTGCGTCTAGCAAATCTGTGTTAACATACATTCCATTTGCTGTGATATCCATTGGTAAAGAAATAACATTCCCAGCAGTATTATAGAATAAGTTTGTGAATCCCGTTGCATCATAAACATTATCAAGACTTACAATAGCAGTCTTAAAATTGTTTAAGTTTCCTTCAGTTACACGTGCTAATGCTGGAGGGCTACCTCCTGCAATCATTGTAGCTAGTCTAGCTTCATATTGATTATATGCAACTGGAACTAGTTCGATGGTTACATTAGTTTCCAAAAGGTATTGGTCAAGAAGCTCTTGCATTACTTCGCCTTCTACCCCGTCGTTGAACCATAACATTTGCATCGTTTTAGGTGCATTAGTTATAGCAACTGTTGTTCCCGCTGTTGTTACTGCCGTTGTACCAGCGGCTGTTGTAGCTACAGTAGTTTCTTCTTGACAAGCTACGAAAGCTAAAGATAAAACTATTGCTGTAAAAATTAATAAAAACTTTTTCATAAATTCCTCCTATTTTTTTTATTTAAACCTGCGTGACCACAGTATTTAACCTTTCATACCAGATTCCACTGTACCTTGAACGAATTGTTTTTGGAAAATAACAAATACAACTAACATTGGAATCATCGACATTGCTGATGTTGCGATTATAGAACTATAGTCTGAACCAAATTGTCCAGTTAGATTAGCGATATGCAATTGAAGTGTATATTTATCTGGCGAACTGATTGCAATCAATGGCCAAACATAATCATTCCATCTCCACATAAATGAGAATATTGCGAGTGTTGCGATTGCCGGTTTTGCATTCGGCAAAATTATTCTTGAAAATATCTTCCACTCTGATGCTCCATCTATACGAGCTGACTCAATGATTTCATCAGGTATGGTTAATAAATATTGTCTCATTAAGAATATACCTGTAGGTGTTGCTGCTGCTGGAATAATCAACGCCCAGAGGGAATCATATAATCCAAACATCTTCAAAACAGAAAATATTGGAACCATAATTACTTCTAAAGGCAACATAATAGTTGATAAAATAACAATTATGATAATGCTAGACCCTTTGAAACGGAATTTCGCGAGAGCATACCCTGACATTGTATTGATCACAACAGCCAAAAATGTTGAGGTAATTGCGACGAAGAATGAGTTGAATATTATAAGTATAATATAAGGAACCTTTATACCAAGAATTGTGTAAAGACCACCACTATTATAATTGTACGCTTTGACGAAAGTATCAATCGTGAATGCTTTCGGAAAAAATGTAGGTGTAGCCGAAAACAATTCGTTTATTGGTTTAAAAGCCGATGAAATAATGTAAACAACAGGAGCCAAGAAAACCAATAATAGAAGCACTGCAATTATATACTGACCAATAAGTTTCTTTTTCACTTGTTGTCACCTCCTCTAGCTAAGAAGAAGTTTGCGGCAGTTAATATCGTAACAAATATCAACATGATTACAGACATTGCACTTGCAAGTCCGATATTATATTTATCAAATGCCATTTCATAAATATATTGAACCGTAAATTCAGTTGCACCCCACGGTCCACCATCAGTTAATGTTACAACCAATGGATATGTTTTAAATATCGCCATGGAAACAAGAATAAATACCATTAATCTGGCTGCTTTTAAAGCTGGCCATGTAATATATAGAAACTTTTGTAATTTATTTGCCCCATCAATTTCAGCAGCTTCATACAAATGAGTAGGAATGCTTAATAATGCTGCAACAAATATAATCATATAGTATCCAGTTCTTGACCAAACAATTGCATATACTACTGAAAACCATGCAAAATTTGGATTAATAAGGGTTTCTATTGGATCAATTCCGAAAACACCTAATGTTGTATTAAATAATCCGAAATTACCATTTAATATCCATTTCCATATAATCCCTACAACAACTGCAGAAATCATAACAGGCCAATAATAGCTTGCTCTGAATACTTTTTTTCCTTTTATCGGTGATACTAAGAGCATCGCTAACAATAAAGATGAAGCAAAAACTAGCGGTACCGCAACTACAACTAACTTAATTGTATTAAGTAACGCTGCAATAAAATCTGCATCATGTATTAAGTCCGCATAATTTTTAAACCAAACAAAAGATGGAGTTCCAAATGTGAATAGTCCCATATCCGTAAATGAATAATAGATACCAATAAATGCTGGTAGAATTATAAATATAGAGAAAATAAGTAAATTTGGAGTCAAAAATAAATATGGTACTATTTTCTGTTTGAAAACATAAGACTTCATGGATTGCTGTTTTTGCTTCTTCATGTTCACTCTCCCTTAACTGTGATATTTCTTTGTTATAGACTCAAATAACTGTTTAAAACTTGATTTCTTTCTATAAAAAACAGGTGGGTATCCAATTGGACAATCTGCTGTTACAGTTTGTTGTCCTTCATACTCTTGTCCTGTCCATAAATGAACCCAATGATCGTTAGGTAAATAAACATCTTGTTTTGTTTGTCCTTGCTTTAAAGCGGGTATGACCATGATATCTGATCCAAACATATATTCGTATTGCAAATCATAAACAAACGAGTCTGATTCATAGTGCATAAATAATGGCCTTTGCACCGGATATCCATATGTAGTTGCTTCATTAATAATATGTGCAATATATGGTTTTAAATCCACGCGAATTCCAGTCATTCTAGCCATAAGTTTTAACGTATCTTCATCTTGATAAAACTGGAAATTCTCTGTTGGTCGGTTTCCTTCATGTGTTCTCATGTAAGAAGTAAAAACATTCATTTCCAACCATCGCTCAAATAACTCTTTCGTTCTAATATTGCCATATAAACTTGTATAACCACCAATATCACTATGAGTAAATGGATTTCCTATAATCCCTGTTGATAATGCTGACGGGATGACTGATGGGATTCCATCATGAATTTCCCAGTTCACACTTTGATCTCCTGTCCATAACGATGTTGCATAGTGTTGTGATCCATGAGCTCCAGCTCTCATAAAATAGAATATTTCTCCTAATTTACCAGACTCTTCTACTGCTTCATAGTTACACCTTGCCCATAGTACTGGCCATTCATTGTGCATTAATTTAGCATCCACTTCGTTATGTAAACAGCAATCAATAGGTAAGTATTCGCCGAAATCTGCCATCCACCCTTTGATACCCAAATCAATTATATTTGTTTTAATAATACCTTTAAACCAATCAAATGCGTTTGGATTTGTCAAATCGACAATACCACAATAGAATTCACCGAAGTCTA